>JALOMN010000322.1 GCA_025455445.1 Cyclobacteriaceae bacterium | reverse complement strand
CTAAAAGAATATTCTTTATTCGGGTTAAAAAGCAAATGTACTTTATTTAACTCTTCAAGCAGCAAATAAAAATAGTGATGTAATCTAAAAAATTAACGGCTTACCTGGCCGCTGAAATTCAGGTTGGGTGATGTTGTTTTTTGAAAATACAATTCATTCCTGTTTCAGCAGGTTAAATCAAAAAAAACAGAACTGATATCAATCATATTATGCTATGACAGTGCGCATATAAATCTGCAGAACTTCTATGAAAATTAGCGTGGTTAAAAAAACATGACCATGGAAGAAATTAATAAAGTCATGCCGGCAAAAGAAAAGAAACCACGGGGCAAAGTGGTGATTGACATACAGAAGTGTAAAGGTTGTGAGCTATGCACCGTGTCGTGTAAAAAGCAATCGCTTTCATTATCCGACACCATCAACATAAAAGGCTACCACTACATTATTGCGAACAACGAAGCATGTAATGCCTGTATGGATTGTGCGCTGGTCTGCCCGGATGCAGTCATCACCGTGTACAAATTACAGCGGAATAAAAAGCCGGTAGATGTTACACCCGATGATATTAAAGAGCAACTTAAATCAATCGTCTATCCTGAAAAAATAACTGGAATATGACAGCTGTAAAACTCATGAAAGGAAACGATGCATTGGCAGAAGCCGCCATTCAGGCAGGCTGTGATGCATACTTTGGTTATCCTATAACACCACAGTCAGAAGTACTGGAATATTTATCACGTGAAATGCCGAAGCATAACCGCATTGTGCTGCAGGCAGAAAGTGAAGTAGCCTCCATCAACATGGTATACGGTGCCGCGGGTGCCGGATTCCGCGCCATGACCAGTTCTTCGTCACCAGGCTTTAGTCTGATGCAGGAAGGCATCTCTTATCTTGCAGGAGCGGAGTTACCTTGCTTATTGGTAAATGTGAATCGCGCAGGCCCGGGCCTGGGAACAATTCAACCCGGTCAGGGAGATTACTTTCAAGCAACTAAAGGTGGCGGCCATGGCGATTACCGATTAATAGTGCTTGCCCCAGACTCGGTGCAAGAAATGGCCGACTTTGTTTTCCTGGGTTTTGATCTGGCAGATAAATACAGAAACCCCGTATTGATTTTATCCGATGGCGCCATTGGCCAGATGATGGAGAAAGTGGAATTCAAAAATTATGTGAATCCGAAAATAGATAAATCATCGTGGGCAACCACAGGCAAACCAAAAACACGTGAACGCAATTCCATTTCTTCTCTGCATATCAAACCAGAGCGAATGGAACAACATAATGCCAAGCTGGAAGCAAAATATAAATTGATTCGCGAGCAGGAGGTGAGACTGGAGGAAATGAATACATCCGATGCTGAATATTTATTAGTGGCTTATGGTCTGAGCGCACGGATTTGTCAGAAAGCAATGGACATCGCAAGGGAGAAAGGAATAAAGGTAGGATTGTTAAGACCTATCACGCTGTTCCCATTTCCATACAAGCGATTAGAAATGCTTGCCTCGCAATTGAAAGGCATACTCACTGCAGAACTTAACAGTGGCCAGATGGTAGAAGATGTGATGCTTGCCGTGAAAGGTAAAGTGCCCGTTGAATTTTATGGCCGGATGGGAGGCATGATTTTCACACCGGAAGAAATTGTAGATCAATTAGAAAAATTAATCGCTACACAACATGCAAGCTGAAGAACAACTATTGACTGCTGAATCCTTACAAGCTCCTGTTTGTCGGGACGAAGAATATGATGTAGTCTATCACCGCCCCACCACACTGGTAGATACCAATATGCACTATTGCCCAGGTTGTGCACACAGCCTCGTGCATAAACTCATTATGGAAGTGGTGGAAGAAATGGATATACAGGATAAAACGATTGGCATTGCACCGGTAGGTTGTTCCGTTTTCGCGTATGACTATATGAATATTGATATGCAGGAAGCCGCACACGGACGAGCTGCAGCGGTAGCCACCGCAGTAAAACGGTTAATGCCCGATAAATATGTATTTAGTTACCAGGGTGATGGAGATCTTGCTGCCATTGGCATTGCAGAAACACTACATGCAATAAACCGCGGAGAAAATATTTTGATAGTCTTTATGAATAATGCGGTGTATGGTATGACGAGCGGGCAAATGGCACCCACTACCTTAGCGGGAATGAAAACCACTACCAGTCCGTATGGAAGAGACATAAGTTCTTATGGCGCTCCTATTAAGGTAGCGGAATTGATGGCGAATTTACCAGGTGCTTATTATGTAACTCGTCAGGCAGTGAATAGTGCACATGCTGTGCGAAGAACAAAAAAGGCTTTGCAAAATGCATTTCAATATCAGCAATTACATAAAGGCACTTGCCTGGTTGAAATTATTGGTAACTGCCCATCGAACTGGAGAATGACACCATTGGAAGCTTCTAAATTTATCGATGAAGAAATGATAAAAACTTTTCCATTGGGAGATATTAAAGTACCGCAAGCTGAAAGCTAAAAGCTTAAAGAAATTTTAAATATGAAAATTATGCTAGAAGAACTTCTTATTGCCGGATTTGGTGGACAGGGTGTACTGTCGCTCGGAATGACACTGGCATACAGTGGCATGCTGGAAGAAAAGGAAATTTCATGGATGCCTTCTTATGGCCCTGAAATGCGCGGTGGCACAGCCAATTGCATTACCATTATATCTGATAAAAAAATAAGCTCACCCATTATATCACAATTTGATTCCGCCATTATACTTAACCAACCATCAATGGATAAGTTTGCTGATAAAATCAAACCAGGCGGATTGTTGCTCTATGAATCCGGTAATATTTTTAAACCCAGCACACGAACCGATATTGAAATTATTGGAATTCCGGCCACGATAGAAGCCAACAAATTAAAGAATAGTAAAATCATGAATATGATTATGCTGGGTGCCTATCTGCAACTGAAACCTGTGGTGCAAGTTGAATCTATCCTCGAAGCATTAAAGAAAGTGCTTCCTGAAAAATATCATCACCTGTTGCCGATTAACAAACAAGCACTGGAATTAGGTACCTTACTGGCAAAGCAATTGAAAGAGCAGCTTGTATTGAGATAGTTTGAAGTTATTAGTTAGTTATAAGCTGAATTGAATACAATCAACCTTCACAGGAGAAGTTCGAATTCACTCTTTCGTTCAATACGTATTTCAGTATGCGTGACAGGATGAGAGAATACAAGTTTTGAGGCGTGTAAGGCAATACGATCAGGATAATACGTAATTGTGGAACCGTAGAGATTATCACCAATAATCGGACAGCCTATCCTTGCAAGTTGTGCACGTATCTGATGATACTTTCCAGTATACAACTCGATATTCCAAAGGTAGCTATCATGTTGAAATGGTGAAACTTCATACGTCAGGCTTGCTTTTTCAGCATATTCAATTTCAGTTTCATACAGCACTGCTTTCTTTTTCTCTTTACGATGCCAGTGTTCCAATTTAC
>JALOMN010000321.1 GCA_025455445.1 Cyclobacteriaceae bacterium | reverse complement strand
CGATTAAAGGATTCAACAATTATCTTAATCAAGTCATTTTCTATCTGATCCATTGGATTAAGTCTGTCGCCATAGGTAGATTCTACCAATAAAATGTCAGCCTCAGTAATAGAAGTGGGCGGATTCATGATCGGATCATCATAGCGACCAAGATCACCGGAAATGACAATCTTCTTTTTCTGATTTTTTCCGACAATAAATAACTCAGCAATGGCTGAACCTAGGATATGCCCAGCAGGTTGGAAGCGAACTGCCAGGTTCGGGAATAGTTTGGTTTCTTTATCAAAGCGGATGCTGTCTACAAATTCAAAAACTTTTTCTGCATCCTGTTCCGTAAAAAGAGGTTCCGGTTTGCTGTGTTTCGAGTAGCCTTTTTTAAAGGCAAACTGCGCCTCTTCTTCCTGCAATTTTGCAGCATCTTTTAACATGATGCGCATGAGGTCTTCGGTGGCATGTGTGCACACTATGCGCCCGCGAAAGCCATCTTTTATTAAACGCGGAAGATATCCGGTATGATCGATGTGTGCATGAGTGATAATAACCAGATCAATTTTGTCAGCCTCAATGGGAAGCCGCTCCCAGTTTCTCAACCGCAATTCTTTTTTACCTTGAAATAGCCCGCAATCAATTAATACTTTTCTATTATCCAGCTCCAGCAGATATTTCGAACCGGTTACGCTTTGCGCAGCACCCAGGAATTTAAGTCGCACGTTCATTTAGTCAATCAGAATTTTTTTCTAAGATACTGACTGAAATGAATTTTAAAACGAACCACAATAAATTGAATACTAATTTCTTTCTATCACTTGCGGATCACCACGGTGGGAAACCGAACTTGCTATGCCCTTATCAATTTCAAGTTTTTCAGTGACTGAAACTTTTGCGGAGCAGGCTCCATTAGCTTCAATAATTGCATGCTTCACTTCATAATTATAGGCCTTTAAGGTGCATGCACCATTCATATTGGCTTCCATAAAATCACCTTGCCCTTTCAACTCCAGCGAGCTGGCGCCATTTAATTCGATGGTTAGATTCTGCGATTCAAAATCACCCACACCGGTAATTGCACCGGTGAGTTCCACTTCTATATCTTCTTCGCGAAAGCCATTAAGTTTTAAATTGCCGGCACCTTTTGCCTTCAACTCTTTTAGTTCTGGCATGGTGATGGTAATTTTTACTTTATCGTCTTCAAAAAGATCTCGTTTCCAGAAAAATTGACTCTTATCATTATATTCAATCACAAGAGTCTCGTTTTCACGCGTGAGCTGATAACGTTTCTTCTCTTTTTCAGAACCTGAAAGTTCTACGGCAAAGGCTTCACCTTGTTCGATGCTCACATCAAAAAATCCGCTAAGATCTACCACAGTAAAATCGACCAGTCCGAATTGATCACGGAGTTCAATCTTCTTTCTTTCTAAAGGTTCAGTGCAATTCATACATTCAAAACCACTCTTTGTCATCAACCAGGTTTTATCAAAGTTTGAATCGCGATAACCGTCATAGTCATTAATGCTATTATCAATCATTCTCCACATGGCTTCTTCAATTACGAATTTTGAGCCATAAGGAATATAAAGATCCATGTTTAAACGCTGTGCCCTGAACTTAGCATCTTTCTTAAATAGAATATTTGAATCAAAAGTTAAAATGCTGTCAGTTTGTTGCACATTGTATTCAACCATCTGTGCATTTTCAATTGCTACTTTTCGGGTGTTGCCCTGTGCTTCGAATCTTTTTACCAATTTCAAATCCGTACCCTCGTATCCTTTTATATTCAAAGAGGTCAAGTCATAGTCATCAAGGCCTACTTCCTGAATCCGCAGCACCGCAGTTTTACCATTCATAGTATAAGTTTGTTCCGCACGGTATTCTCCTTCTTCTTTAAATGCATACACTATCTGGGGTATTTTAATACTAACAATAGCTACGCTTACAAAGAACAATACAAACAAGGTCCATCCGGTAAGTGAATTGAATATGATACGCTTTGCTATTATCGAATTGCCAATTAAAATGATGAATAACGTTGGGATTAAAGCAACCAGAAATGCAAAGAATACAGTGCTGTTTGAGAAACTGTTGCGCAGCGCTTCCATCGGCAAACCAATTTCACTTACAGGTATATCAGTCCACGCAGGCAGCGATGAAAGTGAAATGAATCCGAATACGATACCGGCTGAGACTATCAGCGCAAAAATCATTGCTAAACCTGAAAGTGTAATTATAATGCCTATAAAGGTGCGCAATACATCAATTATTACTTTAAAAACAGGTCCCAAGGCGCTAGCAATGCCATTTATAACAAGGGCGATAACACGAAATGGAAACAATACTATTTTTGTAATCACATTTTCTTCTTCATCTTCTTTTTGATTAAGGCCTTTCTTAACAGTGGATTCAATATTTGAAAGTGTAACCGGCTCACCCTGCATCTGCATTTTTTCGGTGATCGTTTTAGCCTCAGGCAAGGCGATCCACAGAATGATATACACCAGTAGTCCTAATCCGCCAAAAATTGCGAACACGACAAAGAGTATTCTGGTCAGGGCAAGGTCAATTCCAAAAAATAGAGCCACGCCACTTGCCACACCACCAATTACTTTGCGCTCAGGGTCGCGATACATTTTCTTTACAGATGGTTCATCTTCCAGGTCATCCGATGCAGGTAAAGCGATCCAAAAGATGATGTATACAATCAATAAGCTGCCGTAACTTCCTAACACCAAAAGCGCAAACAATAGACGCGGCCATACCGGGTCAATGTTAAAGTAGTGCCCCAGGCCACCGCACACGCCTCCTAAAATTTTATGTTTCTTGTCGCGATATAGTTTTTTGGTCGCTTCTTTAGCCGTGTTATAAGATGATTGATTCTGGCTTTTGCCTGAAGCATCAGCAAAATCAGTAGCGGCAAATTCTTGTTCTTCTGCTGCTTTGAAATCATTTACACTACCCATCGTAGCAATTAAACTGTTCACATCTTCGGCCGTAATTACTTGCTTGCCTTCATTAAGCTTGGCCAGAAATATTTCAGCTATGCGACTTTCTATGTCAGCGAGAATTTCACTGCTGTCTTCAAATGAAGCAAAATAGCGATTGATAGAATCGAGGTATTTACGCAGGCTTTCAAAACCGTCTTCTTCAATGTGGAAGATGATACCGCTGATGTTGATGCTTATATTCTTTTTCATATTCGAGTGATCGTTATGAGCAGGGTTGTTATTGGTTAGCTAATGGATTTTTCTTTTATCATTTGTGTAGAGTGAACCAAATCCTCCCAGGTTTCTGTCAACCCTTTCAGAAATTTATCACCTTCTTCTGTCAATTTGTAATATTTACGCGGTGGACCCGATTTCGACTCCACCCATTTGTATTCCAGCATTTTTAAGTCGCGTCAGTAGCGGATAGAGCGTACCCTCTACTACAATCATTTTTGCGGCTGTGAGTTCGTCCAGCATGTCTGAAGCATATACTTCACCCCGTGAAATAATATGCAAGATGCAATACTCTAAAATGCCTTTTCTCATCTGTACTTGCGTGTTTTCAAGATTCATACATCCATTTTTTTATGATGTTCTAAGCATTTATACGGTAAAGTACTATGTATGGCCAAGTACTGAATGAAAATATTTTAACTTTTTTTGTAAACCTTATTTTTCATCGATTTTGAGCGTTTTTACCTAACGGTTTAGAAGTATCTTTGTAAGATGAAGGGATTGCTAGCGTTAAAATCAACATGCAAAAGGTGGGAGTAAGCTGTAAGTTTTTATTTTTTCTTCTGCTAATACCTTCCATCGGATATGCTCAATATGCTAATGATTGGATAAAACAGGGGCAATCTTATTACCGGATTCCGGTAGCAAGGCAGGGTATTTACAAACTTACGTATGATGATTTACAAAGTGCCGGAGTGCCGGTTGCAGCTATTGACCCACGACTGATACAAATCTTTCATCGTGGAAAAGAGCAATCAATTTATGTGCAAGGTCAGGCTGATGCAGTTTTTAATACTTCCGATTATATCGAATTTTTTGGGCAGCCAAATGACGGCACTTTGGATAAGGGTTTATACAAGCCCAGTTCACTTCAACCTCATAATTACTATAATCTGTATAGCGATTCTACGGCCTATTTTTTAACCTGGAATTTTGCAGTAACACCGGGAAAAAGGGTAGAAGTGTTTGATGAAGTGAATGTGACCAATATTCCCAAAGATGAATTTCACACTGATGAAAAACTACTTGTAAATAAATCAGAGTACTCACCAGGAAGAACATCTAATGATGTCATTCAATACACGCATTTCGATCAAGGTGAAGGGTGGACAGGCGCAAGACTGCAGCCCGGGCAATCATTAGATTATACAATTGATCAGATAACGAATACGTTTACCACCGCAGCTGTGCCACAACTTGAAATCCTTTTGGTAGGCCTGGATGACAGTGAACATACAGCTACTGTTTTTGTCGGACCGAACACTTCTTCTTTACGTTCTTTGGGTGCTTATACATTTTCAGGATTCGAAGCATATAAAATTACATCGCCAATCAACTGGAACGATCTTGGCGGAGGTGAACAATTGGTGGTGCGGCTGTCTGCTTCAGCACCTGCAGGCAACCGGCCGCAGTTCAGTACTTCATATATTAAACTTAACTATTCGCAGAATTTTCAATCAGCAGGTATTAATGAAAAAGTATTTACGCTATCACCAGTCGCATTGGGTAAATCCTATTTGGAATTTGAAAATGCCCCGGCAACTTTCAGGTTATGGGATA
>JALOMN010000320.1 GCA_025455445.1 Cyclobacteriaceae bacterium | reverse complement strand
ATTCGATTGTAAAAACTCTGTCATATACGTACCCATCGTTACATACCACGAGCCCCAGATAAAATATTCAAGGAGCATCATAAACGATAACTTGGTAAAGACAACTGGCTTCATAGGTTGAATTTTAATTGAATGAAGAAAGATAGAAACGGATTTACAAAATGCGAAGAGCGAATCCGGATTTTATCTGAGCGGCAAGCTTATCGCTAATGTTACGCAAAGCTTTCGTTGAATGTCAGGTTGAGGTACTCGAAACCTGACATTCCAAACAAATTCGACTTCGAGAACCTCAGTTTGACATAATGATTTTAAGGTTAGAGCAACCTCAGCATACTAATTACTGATCAAAATTAATCGACCGGCTTGTATTTCGATTCGGTAAAAATCTTTTTTGCGTCTTTCACCTTCATTATCTGCGGCAAAGTAAGATCTGAATTCTGTGCCGCGTATTTATTCACAATCTGCCAGCCTACCCATGTGCCAATGCGGCCGGGTGCTTTTTCACCTAATTCAAAAGTATGCGGACGCTCGGCTATATAGCGCTGTTTCAATTGCTGGCTGGTACTGTAAAACGCTTCGTCTTCTACCAGTTTTTTCCAGATCATATCCTGGTTGGTGCGGGCTCCGGTAATTTCTTCTGAAGTATAACCAATCAACACACTGTCTGCCGTGCATGGCAACATGCGCTTGGCAAAATAATAGGCTTTGCCATAGGCAACCATATCGGCCAGCACGGTGCGATCACTTAAGTCTGTTTCATTGAAACGACTATCGATACCATACAACAACATGAGTGAAGGCAGGATGAAATCCTTTTCATATCTGCGCAGCATATATTCATACATATTAGGGCGGTAACGCGCACCTTTGCCCAAATAGTAATCGAGGCTGATCACAATCACCGAGTCGCTCATGAACATATCATTTTCCAGTCCGCTGATTACGGTTTGCACTTTGGGCAATTTAAAATCAGGGTAATAATAAGTAAGGTTCGAAAACGCTACGGTAAGTTCCTGTTTCAGCTGCGAGCCATCGCCAAAGACTTTTTGTGTCTCCATCAGCAGCGTGTCGAGGTGTGGATTTGTAAACCGGTAATACAATTCGTTGATAAACGCGGAATCGCTGGGATATGCCTCGCGATTGAAAAAATAATCGCGCATGGCGATGTGTGAAGCAAAGAAATCCACAAGTTCCTGTTTCGTGGTGATTGCCGGCAGTTTACTTTCCAGTGATTCGAATGGAAGGTCTATAGAAATGGATTCAACATTCGGTGCATACACACATTCTTCCTGCACATTATCGCGGCAGGAAGAAAACACTACTATTATCAACAGGAAAATGTACCAAAGCCGCTTCATTGTTTGAAATTTTTGTCGCTGCGAAGATGCTTAGAAATTAACTTCGGAACAATGATAAAAGTTGTGGAATAGTTAATGGTTTTTGAATTGCTATTCTTACCCGTTATGCACAATTTGCGCTACTAAATTTTCTCACTTTGTCTTCTCAACCCAAACATATTGCCGTAGCCGGAAACATCGGCTCGGGAAAAACCACCCTGGCCGAAAAACTTTCCAAACATTACGGTTGGACTCCGCTTTACGAAAGTGTAGATCACAATCCTTACCTACGCGATTTTTATGACGACATGACGCGCTGGGCATTTCATTTGCAGATCTATTTTTTAAACAGTCGCTTTAACCAGGTGCGCCAGATCCGCGAAAGCGAAAAAACAATTATTCAGGATCGCACCATTTATGAAGATGCTCACATCTTTGCGGCCAACCTTCGCAAAAGCGGAAACATCAACGAGCGTGATTATCAAAGCTATCTTGATATTTTCAATTCAATGATCAGTTTCGTACAACCACCTGATTTATTAATCTACCTGAAAGCAGATATTCCGAAACTGGTGCAACAAATTCAAAAGCGAAACCGCGATTATGAATTCAACATCAAGCTTGAGTATTTGAAAAATCTGAACGAACACTATGAGCAATGGATTGGTGGCTACACACAGGGCAAGTTGCTCACCATTGATGTAAACAACCTTGATTTTGTAGAGCGGGTGGAGGATTTTAGTTTCATCGTAAATAAAATCGAGCTGGAACTCAACAGCTTGTTCAGTTAATGAAAGCACTCACCTTTCACGGCAAACATCACATTCAATACGAATCCATTCCCGATCCGGAAATCATTGAAGCAACGGATGTAATAGTGAAAGTAAAAGTGTGTGCGATTTGCGGTTCTGACTTGCACGTCTATCACGAACATGAAAAAGGCATCGACCGTGGTTGTGCGATGGGGCATGAGTTTTCGGGTGAAGTGGTGGCGATTGGTAAAGAGGTAAAGTCACTTCGAACCGGTGATTTGGTGATGAGCCCCTTCACTACCAGTTGTGGTAATTGTTTCTATTGTAAAATCGGGTTGACTGCGCGTTGTATTCACGGTCAGCTTTTTGGCTGGCGTGAAAAAGGTCGCGGTCTTCATGGCGGCCAGGCCGAATATGTACGCGTGCCGCTGGCAGATTCATCGCTGATGAAAATTCCGGAAGGAGTTACGCTTGAAGAAGGGCTGATGCTGGGCGATATTTTATCTACCGGATTTTTCTGCGCCAAGCAAGCCGAGATAAAACCTAATAATACGTATGTAGTAATCGGCTGTGGGCCTGTAGGATTAATGGCAATTTTAGGTGCACGTGAATACGGTGCCGAAAAAATTTACGCCATCGATACTTTACCCGAGCGACTCGCCAAAGCAAAAGAGTTTGGTGCCACTATCATCAATGCAACACACCAAAATGCAATCGAAGTAATTAAGGAAGCTACAGAAGGCCGGGGTGCCGATGCCGCGCTCGAAGCTGTTGGCAGTTCAACCACTAACAGGCTGGCTTATGACCTCATCCGGCCTGGGGGAATAATTTCTGCTGTGGGGGTTTGTACCGATTTACATTTACCATTTTCTCCCACCGATGCCTACAACAAAAACATCACTTACAAAGTAGGCCGCTGCCCTGCGCGCTATATGATGGAACAACTTGCGCCTGTTGTGCAAAAGAAGAAATATAATTTTACCTCTATCATCACCCACCGCATGCACCTCAGTGAAGGCGTAAGGGGCTATGATATTTTTGCGAATAAGAAGGAAAATTGCCTGAAAGTATTGTTTGAGTTGTAACTTATTTAACTTTAACAATTGACTCAATAAATCAGCTACGGCATAGATCTACTTTCTATGAATCCTAAAAGTCAAGAATCAAAATTATGGGATTCAATGAATCCAGAATTAAAAGCATCGATCTTGAGAGGACTTGAACAATCCAAGAAGGGCATTGGATCGCCTTACGAGGAGGTCATAAAAACATATCGGAATAAAATTAAGAGATGATATCCCTTATGACCTCACGGAGAAAATTTATTAAAGCGGGCATACTCAGCGGACTTACAACAATTCCGTTTTCCGGAAATAGTTTTTCTGAAACCACCTCAGTTG
>JALOMN010000319.1 GCA_025455445.1 Cyclobacteriaceae bacterium | reverse complement strand
AATTAGGCGGCAAATTTCTTTACTATTGATAAAATTAATGATTCATCGGTTTCTGTAGAACAAAGAGATTGTAATTATTCAACCATTCCGAGGTTGTTCAAATAACTATTCATAACACCATGCATTGCTATTCGCATTGAATCCCTCCGGGATTCTGCTATTGATGAAAAGTTTAAATTTAAAAGTTTAGAATTCATATAAGCCCGAAGGGCTTGAATATGAACAGCTCACAATGCAATCAGGGAAAATAATTACATCATATTTTGAAAACCCTGAAGGGGTTGAATATATTTTGTCTAAGTAAAATGTCACCCCTTTTCAGAGTGACATTTTTTAAAGATTTTTAGGCGTATCAACTATTCGCTATTCTGGCTATCTCAGCAACTGTAAAATCTATTTCCTGCACGGTATTATAAACCGACACACCCAATCTTGTCACACCACCCTTTTCTAATAAACCCAACACTTCAATGGCATGGATGGCATAAAAATGACCATCCCATGCGCAGATATTTTTCTTTGCCAGTTGCTCACATACTTGTGTTGGATTTTTTCCTTCCATTGTGAAAGAAACAGTTGGGGTGCGACTGGTACTTGAAAAATCCTGACCAATCACAGTCACTCCGGGAATCTTTCTCAAACCTTCATACAGTTTGCTTGCCAGCACATATTCGTGTGTACTGATTTTATGGTAAGCGCTAACAAGTTTTTCTCGCAACGTATTTCCATTGCCCAGACTTGCCATAAACTCTACTGCTGCGGCTACTCCGGCAATCGCAGCGTGATTCAATGTTCCGGTTTCAATGCAGTCGGGTGCTGTTTGGCCTGCCGTGCGCAGCCGGTCAGTGGGTAGTCTGTCCAACACGCCCGGCTTGCTGTAAAGAATTCCAACATGAGGACCATAGAATTTGTAGGCAGAACACAATAGAAAATCACAGCCAATGTCCTGCACATCAATCGTAAAGTGAGGCGCATAGTGCACTGCATCCAGTAACAACCATGCGTTGTATTTGTATGTGAGTTGACGCACCAGTTTAAAGTTGTTCACCGTGCCAATGCTGTTGGCCGACATGCCCATACATACCAACTTCGTGTTTTCGTTTATCTTCTTTTCAAAATCATTATAATCCAGTAATCCGTTGTGCAGCAAATTTACTTCGCGCACTTTCACGCCTGCATCCCGCAAGGTAAGCCATGGGCCCCGATTGGCTTCGTGATCCAGTTGTGTAATCAGTACTTCATCATCTGGTTTTAGCACACGTGAAATCGCTCTAGCCAGAGCGAAGTTTAATGTGGTCATATTCTGACCGATTGAAATGTTAGTTGCACTTTCTGCACCCAGCAAGGCAGCCATGCACTCACGCATGTGATGCACTACTTTGTCTGTTTCGTTTGTAGTGATGAAACAACCATGTGTATTGGCATTGGAAGTTTTATAGTAATTGCTGATGGCATCGATTACGCCCTGCGGAACTTGTGTACCGGCAGGACCATCGAGGAATACCATGGGCAAATCATTATGTTTTCTTTGCAGGGAAGGAAACTGATTTCTTACCGAGGCGGAATCAATAGCGAAGGAGCTCATAGGTTTATTTTATGTTTCGAAAGTAAAGTTGTTGGATTCATTTAGTCAATGATTTTTATCCTGTTGGAAGTGATTTACTGTTCCAATGTTCTCCCAGTTCCAGAATCCGATAGGCTTGCTTCATCTTTTCAGCTTCAGTTGCGAAATCTTTGGGATCAGCGGTATTGAATTCAAATAGGTTGTAGTGATGGGGTATAACCAGCTTTGCACCAATTTCTTTTCCGAGACGGGCCGCTTCTTCTGTGTTTAGATTTCCGGCAACCTCGCGCGAAGGCACATTACCGTTAATAGGTAAGAAGGCAATATCCACCTTATAGGATTTTAACATTTCTACCATCGAATCATACCAAAGCGTGTCGCCACTGTGATATAGTGTCCATTTTCCGAATTTTACTACATAGCCCATGAATTTGAGATTACCATGTTCATCGCGCTCAATTTCATTATGAGCTGCGGGTACACCATAAAAATCAAAGCCTTTGATGTGCGTCATCTCATCATCATTGAGTCCGGTAGGGAAGGCCTGCGAGCAACCTACTCTTTCTGCTGCGAACACACGATTGGCTTCGGGAATGATAAACTTGATTTCCGGGTTTGCTTTCAATATAGGTTTCAATGTATCTGCATCGAGGTGGTCGGTATGATTGTGACTGGAAGTCACTATATCCACGCAATCCAATAATTCTGGTTCAATCACTAATTCGCTCATGCGGACATGCGGCTTGTGAGTGGTTGCATATTTTTTAGTGAGCGAATCAGAGAGGTAAGGGTCAAATAATACGCAGACTTTATTCCATTGAATCAAAAATCCACTTTGCCCCAGCCACCAGATGTCGAAAGAATCTTCATTGCCATTTTTCTTCGCTTCATGTATTTGTTGTTGAAGCTTTTCACCTTTACAAAATGGCTTTATTAATACGTTGCTCATCGATGCTAATAGAAAATTATATACCGTTCAATACTTTGTGCGTTGCGTGCCAGAAAATCCTATTTCAAATTCAAATCCACCGTGGCGCGCTATAAACAGTGAACTCCTGCGGAGTTTTATGTTTGCTCAATACTACCAACAGATCACCCCTATGGGGTGCAATAATGAATTATAAATCCACGTATAGCTTTGAACTTTTTACTTTCAACTTTGAACTTTAACAGCTTTCTGCTCTAAGCTCTTTGCTTATAAAGACTCCCTTACTTTCTTCGCACCCTTCACCATGTTAATCAGTTTTTGCCGGGAAGCCCAACGCGCGGTTTGACTAAGTCCACAATCAGGAGCAACAGCAAGTTTATTGGCAGGCACATACTTCAGGCATTTCTTAATTCGCTCCACAACATCATCAACTGTTTCGATGTAATAGTTCTTTACATCAATAATGCCCACTGCCACATCCAGTTTTTCAGCAAACGGAGCAAGTAATTCTATTTCCGCAAATTCACGGTTTGCCATCTCCACATGCACTTCATCTACTTTAAAATCAAGGAAGTCGGGGAGCATAGGTTTCAGGCTGCGATACCCAACCGGGCGACCTTTGAAATTTCCAAAACACAAATGTGTTGACAATCTACACTTGCCATACACACCACTTACTGTGCGATTGAAAATATCTGCAAATCGTTTGGTGTCTTCCTTGTAGGCATAGCAACTCATAGAAGGCTCATCCACAGTTATCTCAGTGCAACCTGCAGCAACCAGATCTTCCAGCTCTTTTTTTACAAAGGGAAGAAGCGCTTCTGTGATCGCGAAGCGATCTTTGTATTTATCATTAGGAAGCAAACGTCCGCTTAATGTGTATGGTCCGGGCACACTTGCTTTTAAGGTGGGTCCTGAAGGAGCAAGTTTTTGTAATCGCTTGAATTCTTTCACTGCGCCTAATCCATTGGGAGCGATTAGCGTATCTATGATCGAATTCTTTCCGCGCTGGTCGTGTGCAG
>JALOMN010000318.1 GCA_025455445.1 Cyclobacteriaceae bacterium | reverse complement strand
AAAACCTACATAGATATGATCTCCGGTATTGGGGTGAGCGCAGTTGGTCACCGCCATCCGCATGTTGTAAAAGCAATTAAAGATCAGCTCGATAAACATTTGCATGTGATGGTCTATGGCGAATATATTCAAACAGCATCCAACAACCTTGCTCAAAAACTGGTGAGCAAACTGCCGCCTTCACTCAATTGTTGCTACTTCGTTAACTCAGGCACCGAAGCGAACGAGGCCGCGTTGAAACTTGTAAAAAGAGTTACCGGTCGCACTGAACTTATTTCGTTTCGAAAATCCTATCATGGAAGTACCCATGGTTCACTCAGTGTATCCGGCAATGAAGTTAAGAAACAAGCCTATCGTCCGCTTTTACCTGATGTACGATTTATTGAATTCAATAAAAAGGAGCAGTTAGAACAAATCACCACACACACAGCCGGTGTAATCGTAGAAACCATTCAGGGCGATGCCGGTGTGCGCATTCCGGATTATGAGTATATGCAGGCGCTGCGCAAGCGCTGCGATGAAACCGGTGCCATGTTAATTCTGGATGAAATTCAATGCGGCATGGGACGAACCGGAAAACTTTTTGCCTTCGAACATTTCAATATTGTGCCCGATGTATTCACCATTGCAAAAGCATTTGGTGGCGGACTGCCAATAGGCGCATTCATCTCGTCTGAGGAAAATATGAGAGCCCTCACATATGAGCCCATGCTGGGACACATCACCACATTTGGCGGTAACCCTGTGTGTTGTGCTTCTGCACTTGCTACATTAGAGGTGATTGAGCAGGAAAAACTACTCGAACAGGTTGAACAAAAAGGTAAACTAATTGGGCAATTAATCACTCATCCTAAAATTAAGGAGATGCGCAGAATGGGCATGATGTTCGCCTTTGACTTCGATACTGCAGAACGTGTAAATAATATTGTAAATTACGCGAAAGAACATGGTGTAATTTGCTATTGGTTCTTATCGCATCCGTATAGTTTTCGCATTGCACCTCCACTAACAATCACCGAAGGAGAAATCAGAAAAGCATGCGCGGTGATTCTGGAGGCCATTGAACACGCTTAAAATAGTTGAACAAAACTAACGCATACACGATGAAAGAAAGCTCATTCAATCGACTCGATTATACATTCAAAGTGTTGATGATTACAGCGATTGCAATCACCGTAGTTGTGTTGGCCCGTGACATTGTAATTCCAATGCTGATAGCAGGAATTTTGACTATTGTATTATTACCCCTTGTTAAAAGACTCGAGCGAAAATTACCTACCGTGTTAGCTATTCTCATTGTGCTTATATGTGCATTAATTATAATCGTTGCAGGAGGAATGCTCATCGTCAACCAACTTAGCTCACTGATTAGAGACCTGCCTGAACTCACCACAAAAATAAATATCACATTAGAACGCATTAGCACCTCGCTGGACGAAGAATTAGGAATCAGCAGCACCGACCAAAATCAATTATGGAAAGAAACAGTTACGTCATTGAGTAAAAATATATCCGGTCTTTTTGCTGCAACTACCAATGTGATTTCTCTTTTGGTTCAGATACCCATTTACATTTTTCTGTTTCTTATCTATCGGGATAGATTTAAGGCTTTTTTCAAAAGTTTGCTGAATGATTCAGATGAACAAAAATGGAAAGCAGATATAGAAAACGTAGTTCAGGGTTATATCACGGGGCTTCTGTTGGTCACCTTAATTGTTACCATACTCAACAGTGTTGGCTTATTGATTTTAGGAATTAATCACGCCATCTTTTTTGGAATAATATCGGGTGTGCTCACGATAATTCCATACTTAGGAATATTCATTGGTGCCGCCTTACCCGTAATTGTTGCACTTATCACGAAAGACAGTTTGTGGTATCCTGCCGGTGTAATAATTATATTTTCATTTGTGCAATTTCTGGAAGCAAATTTTATAACACCCCGCATTACAGGATCAAAAGTGAGTATTAATGCTTTAGCCGCCATCATTTCTCTTTTAGTGCTCTTTTAGTGGGTGGTAAAATTCTCGGACTTGCCGGAATGATTCTCGCATTGCCCGTATTGGGTGTGATTAAGATCATGCTTGCACATACCACTCATCTGAAAAGTCTTGTCATACTGATAGAAGATAGTCCACTGGAAAAATCCAAAGAAAAAATTACTGAGCCCGAAAACCCCTAATCGCATGAGAATAGTATTTCTAATCCTATTGTTTATAACCATTGAAAGTACCGCACAATCAATTGATGAAAAAATCAAACAGCGTGTTGAATATGGCGAAACTCCCGGCATTGTGGTAGGTATCTATGAAAATGGAAAAACTCAATACTATGCATACGGTGTTGCGAATGTCAATACAAAAGAACCTGTTACTTCTAAAACACTTTTTGAGATTGGTTCTATTACCAAAACTTTTACTACCAGCATGGCTGCCATTCTGAGTTTAGAACAGAAACTAAACTTTGCTGACCCTGCGCAAAAATACCTTCCTGCAAAAATGGTGTTGCCTGAACGAAATGGAAAAGCAATCACACTCGAACATTTAGCCACCGCACACTCCGGCCTGCCCCGTATGCCTTTGAATTTCCAGCCGAAAGATCCTTCTAATCCTTACATTGACTATAGTGAAGAAGAACTGACATACTTCATCAGCAATTATGAACTTACCCGCGACCCTGGCAGTGAGTATGAATATTCAAACCTTGGCATGGGCCTGCTGGGCTATATCGTAACAAGGGTTAATGAAAAAACCTACAGTAATTCACTCGAGCAATTAATCACCAAGCCGCTGAAGATGAACCAGACTTATATCAATGGCCAGCGAACCGAAAAATCGATTGCTTCCGGCTATGCTGATAATCTGCCAATGAAAGCATGGACCTGGGATGATCAAAGCGTTATCACCGGTGCGGGTGGCATTGTATCTAATGCGGAAGATATGATGAAGTATATGATCGCACAAATTAATTCAAATCCACTTTCAAAACCTTTTGCGTTAACGCATCAGCCCAGGGCCGATGCAGGCAAAATGAAAATCGGATATGGCTGGCACATCCGCGATGAAAACATTGTCTGGCACAACGGAGGAACAGGAGGCTTCCGCTCTTTTGCCGGATTTGATAAAACTAAAAATAAAGCAATTGTAATTCTTACTAACTCCACCACGGGTGCAGATGATCTCGGTTTCCATTTATTGAATGATCAATACGCATTGAAAGAATTAAAAAAACCAGTGAAAGTAGATGAAACTTTGCTGAAAGAATATGCAGGCGTATATGAAATTGCTCCAACTTTTTCTATCACAGTTACCTATGAAAATGAGGGCTTGAGCATACAAGCTACCGGACAGCCAAAGATTAATATCTATGCAGAATCGGAAACCAAATTTTATCTCAAGGTTGTAGATGCACAGATTGAGTTTAAACGAAATGACTCATTGATTGTAGACCAATTAATTCTTTACCAAAATGGCGCAGCTATGCCCGGTAAAAAAGTTAAATAGTCTCTTGCACTAAATTATGATTTGTATAAATGCAAATATCCGCTGCAATGTGCATGCTGTCGCGTACGATTTCTTCAGCAGTTAAATGAGGCGCATGTTTCTTTAATGCAAGCGCGGCAGACTGCGCGTACATGGCACCAGAGCCAATAGCAGCCACATGATTATCGGGTTCCAGCACATCGCCTGTGCCGGATATAACCAGTATTTCATCCTTATTAGCAGCAATCAACATCGCTTCCAGCCTGCGAAGAAAACGATCCATTCGCCAGTCTTTCGCTAATTCAATGGCCGCACGTTTCATATTGCCACCATAGGCGTTTAATTTTTCATCAAAGCGATCCAACAGCGTAAAAGCATCGGCAGTTGATCCGGCAAAACCAACCACCACTTTTCCTTCCTGCAGTTTTCTGATTTTCTTCACGTTGCTTTTGGCGATAGTATTGCCCATGGTGGCCTGACCATCACCTGCAATGGAAACTTTACCGTTGTGAAGAACCGCAAGGATGGTAGTGGCGTGAATTTTTTCGATCATGAATTAAGAAGTTTAGTACCGTGATAGATATCATTCAGGGCAATAGCAATTGATAACGAAGTGAATTGAAGTAGCTGTTCTGCTGATTTATATTCTTCCAACTCCCAATGATTAGTCTGGTTTATCCTAAACACTTCTACAAGAATAGCGTCAGTATCCACTAATATATATTCCTGAAGGGTTGGTATCTCGCGATATAACTTAAACTTTCCACCCCGGTCGTAATCGCGGGTGGAAGGTGATAAAATTTCTATTATCACAGTTGGATTGGTTGCGTTATCTTCATCCAGATTGCCCAAATCTCCACAGTAAATCGAAATATCCGGATAGGTGAATAAAGTATTTTGTGGAATATGCAATCGCATGTCACTTCCAAAAGGGAAACATGATTTCCCTTTAAGTAAATTACCTAATGATGTTAAGAGATTCGTAAAAATAATATTGTGTCTGCGGCCTGCGCCAGACATGGCGAACACTTCGCCCTTATAGTATTCGTGTTTCTCCTGAGAGCTTCGTTCGAATGCCAGGTATTCTTCAATACTTACTTGTTTATTGGCATATTCGGGTATCGGCTCTCTTACCATACATGAATGTTAGATAAGAATTCTCACCGGCTCTTCGAGCAGACCTTTCAAAGTTTTAAGGAAAGCTGCCCCCACCGCGCCATCCACCGCACGATGGTCGCATGACAATGTAACTTTCATTACGTTGCCTACTGCCAATTGTCCATTCTTTACCACAGCCGTTTCTTTAATTCCGCCTACAGCAAGAATACAGGCATCCGGAGGATTGATGATGGCAGTGAACTCTTCAATACCAAACATGCCCAGGTTAGAAATTGTGAATGTACTTCCTTCCCAATCGCTCGGTTGCAATTTTTTATCTTGTGCTTTTTGTGCAAGGTCCTTTACTTCTGCAGCAATGTGCGAGAGTGATTTGTTATCGGCAAAGCGAACAACCGGAACGACTAATCCATCTTTTACTGCCACTGCCACACCGATATGGATATGATGATTCTTTCTCATCTTATCCCCCAACCAACTCACATTTACATCAGGATGCTGGCGCAATGCCGCGGCCGTTGCTTTCAACACCATGTCGTTAAATGAAATCTTCACAGGAGATACTTCATTGATACTCTTGCGTGCATCCATTGCCTTATCCATGTTGATTTCCATGGTAAGGTAGAAATGCGGAGCTGAAAATTTGCTTTCAGCAAGTCTGCGTGCAATGGTTTTGCGCATTTGCGACACCGCCACTTCTTCAAAACTCTCTTCACCCACAACCTTTGGCAACACCACAGGCGCTGCACTTTTTACTGTGGCCGTTGAAGGTGCTGCGACCGCTGCAGGCTTGTAAGATTCCACATCCTGTTTGGTTACTCGTCCGCCTTCACCGGTACCTTTGATTTTACTGATGTCAAAACCCATCTCACTGGCAATTTTCTTTGCAAGCGGTGAGGCCTTTATTCGTCCATTGACTG
>JALOMN010000317.1 GCA_025455445.1 Cyclobacteriaceae bacterium | reverse complement strand
TTTACCCAAATGCATCTGTGCCGATTTATCTGCAATCTTGCGGATGAGCACAATGATTTCACCAATTACCAATTCCACCACCGAGCGCGTGTTGCTGTATGGTGCGTTGAATACGGCAATGCCTCTGCGGGTGGCTTCCTTTAGATCTATTTGATTGGTGCCGATACAGAATGCACCAATGGTCATCAGTCTGTTGGCATTTTCAAGTACACGCGCAGTTACCTGCGTTTTGGAACGAATGCCTAACACAGAAATATTCTTAATCTTTTCGCATAACTCATCTTCATCTAAACCAGCCGGATATACTTCTACATTAAAACCTTCTGCACGAAATGCTTCTACTGCGTTGGGATGAACATTTTCCAACAACAAAACATTAATGCGATTTTTCGGATAGGAGATTGCGGTGTTGAGTTTATTCAGATATAAAAACTCATCGAGACTGGGTGCGATGTGATCGGCTTTGTCAAGTACCTTTTCCCGCTCCACGTTTTCTGTAAAAGCAAAGAATTTATTGGCCAGACCTGCATGCTTGATTTCATAATCGGTATAACCATCACCAATCACATACACATCGCCAGGCAGATTCAGTCGCTTAAGCTGTTCAACTTTTCCGTTGTTGGCCGAAAGCGGATTATCCTTATCAAAACCAATTACGTTTCCTTGTTCGTCAAAATGAAAACGGTTGGCAAGAATGTTCTCTGGTTTCACACCGTATTCCGTTACGATGGGATCAATGAACGCATGAAAGCCATTTGAAATGATGTATATGTTATCTGCAAAGCGTTCAAAAAACTCTCTGTTACGCTTGAAGGATTCGGATACCTGTTTCTTCAGTGCGATAACAAGCTGCTCGAGGTGCCGCTTGTTGGGTGCCAGCAAGTGTATTCGTTTTTCAAGAGATTCACGAAAGGAGATGGAGCCATCCATACCCTGGTTGGTGATTTCAGCTATCTGATGCTTTATCTTTTCGAGTTCCGGATGGTCTTTGAGAGAGATTTCGGCAAGCGCATCAAAGGCTTCAACTTTAGTAAATGTGCTGTCGAAATCGATTACGAAGTACTTATTAAGCTTCATGGAAAAAAAAGTAAGCTCAAAGTTAAAACGAAATGAGCAGAGTGCATAAAACCCTGCTCATTCTGGTAAGTTTATATTTTATCGAACAAGTGTTAGTTGCATTTAATGCAAATATCATTAGTTAAAGTGTGAGCTTCATCACTCTTGCCGAAATGGGACAAACGGATTTAAACTCTGTGGATTCTTTTACGGCTGCTTCAACATCTTCCCGACTTACCTCGGTGAATCCAAACTTGAGGAAAAAGTAAAATGCAGTGTTTGTAAACAGAAAGATATCTTTCACATTGCGTTCGCGCGCGAGTGCTAGTAAATTATTTACAATATGTTTGCCAACGTGATGGCCGCGTATATTCTGATTTACAGCCAATGATCGCAGTAAGGCATACTCATCATAAAATTCAAGACCACCACAGCCAACCATTTGCTGATTCGAATCGGTAAAAATCAGATAGGAGCTGTTTTCTAATTGAATATCTTCTGCCGGTAACTGATTTGCCACCAGAAAATCTTTTAGCCAACCGAGTTCTTGAACAGTAGTAACCGAATGGGCGGTAATGATTGAGTTAATTTCATTCACTGAAGACATATGATGTTTGGGTTCAGATAAAGAATAAATCAATTATTTCTCTTGCAGATTAACAACAAGTAGAACCAGGTCCGCAACAGGCTTCTTTGGCAGCCTGTTTTGACTGCGATGCAACGCCAGGTTTTTCAGCATAAACTGTGATGCTGAAAATTCCAAAGTTTTCACTCTTTGCAGTCTTCAATTCCTCGTCATTTAAATATGCTTTCAGAATTTCTTCCGGCATGTTAATCCTTTTATTTTTTTGGATGGTTATATTTTCAAATCCAGCTTCTTCAATGATATTGAGATATTCTTGTTTTTGAATTGCACCAGAAACACAGCCTGCATACATCTCCGCACTTTTGCGCAAGCCATCAGGAAGATCGCCCACCAATACGATATCAGAAATACTGAAATGACCACCAGGTTTAAGCACACGGAATGTTTCGCCAAAGGCCTTGTGCTTATCGGGTACCAGGTTCATCACACAATTGCTAACAACTACATCCGCTGTATTGGCTGTTATGGGAAGTTTTTCAATATCACCAAAGCGAAATTCTACATTATTGAATCCTAACTTCTCTGAGTTAGCACGTGCCTTCTCAATCATTTTGTCGGTGAAGTCAACACCAATTACCTTTCCCGTTGCACCGGTTACAGCTCTGGCAACAAACGCATCGTTGCCTGCACCAGAACCTAAGTCGATGACTACATCACCTTCCTTTATTTTGGCAAACTCAGTAGGCAATCCGCAACCTAAGCCCAAATCGGCACTGGCTACATATCCTGTTAATTTTGTGTAGTCTTCCGCCATGATGGCTTCATCGATGGTAGCGCAGCCACAACCGGCACCGCAGCAACTGGTCTCATTTTGTGTTTTACTTTGATCAGCTATTTCACTGTATTTTTCTTTCACTATTTGTTTGAGTGATTCTGTGGTGGTGTTCATTTTCTTTATTATTTAATTTTATCGTACTAATTCGATTAACGGAATCATTTTTTAACAGCAGCTTTCGTGCGCTTCGTGCAGTAAATCGCCTAATATTTTTTTTGCTTTGGCTAATGCTTTATTGTCGAGGCAATAACACACTGAGGGGCCTTCAATATCACCTTTAATGAGTCCTACTTTTTTGAGCTCTTTTAAATGTTGAGATACGGTGGACTGAGAAAGTGGTAGTTCATCTACAATATCTCCGCATACACACACTTTTTTCTCGGCCAGGAACTGCAGAATGGCGATACGAGCCGGATGACCCAGCGCCTTGGCCAGGTTGGCGATTTCATTTTGAGTTTTGGTGAACTCTTCTGTCTTGGATAATCCCATATGATTCTTATAATCGTAATATTACGATTAAAGTTTCATCTACTTAAAAAATAGTTTAATTATTTTCCGAAAGGAATACGCTTCAGAGCAATTTGCCCATTGCTGAATACCATCAGGGCATCCTGCAGGTATCGGATCTCCTGCAAGGGATTGCCGGGAATCAACACTAAATCCGCTTCATAGCCTTTTTCAATTCGTCCGGTAGTTTTATCTATACCCAGTAATTCGGCTGCATTCAATGTGGCACAGCGAATTGCTTCAAAGTTGGTCATACCCATGCGAACGTAATGGGCACATTCCAGCGAAATGCGGCTGGTAGAATTTGCGGTGTAGCTGTTATCAGCGCCTGTTACAATTTTGACTCCCGCAGCTCCAGCACCGGGCCAACATAATCACCACCGGGCTGAGTTAAATCTTCCAGCGTAATCAATGTGGGCACCAGGAACGTACCTTTTTCTTTCATCAGCTTTAGCGTTTCATCTGTGAGGAAAGTTCCGTGTTCAATACTTTTTGCTCCGGCTTTTACCGCTGCCCGTGCACCTTCATCACCATGCGCATGAATCATTACAGGCACACCACGTTTGGCAGCTTCGTTTACAATCACACTGATTTGTTGTTCGGTATACACCTGTTCACGTGGGTCAGTATCAGGTCTTCCGGCTCGTTCGGTGCCGCGGGTCTTGATTACTTTAGCTCCCCGATCAATGTTTACATTCACAAGTAGTTTTAAATCCTCATCTGTTTTTACGCCATTGATCAGTGGTGCTAACCGGGTATCGGCCAAAATGGTTTCTTCCAGGTTAGGCGTGACATACACACCTGCAG
>JALOMN010000316.1 GCA_025455445.1 Cyclobacteriaceae bacterium | reverse complement strand
GTGCATGTGGCATTTGATGAAAATGGAAAGATGACGATTCCGGAAGCACACTATGCAGTGGATTGTGGCCAGGTAGTAAATCGCAATTCGGTGATTCAGCAATTTGAAGGAGGCTTTGTGTTTTCATTGAGTGGCGCTTTGAAAGGAAGCATCTCATTCAAAGACGGAAAAAGTCAGCAGACCAACTTTGATAAATATCAGGTGGCGCGCATGGTGGATGCTCCAATTAAAACACATGTGCATATTGTTGAGAGTGATATTAAGCCTACCGGTGTTGGCGAACCACCGGTACCGCCTGTAGCTCCGGCATTGGCAAATGCAATCTTTGCTGCCACTGGCAAGCGTTATCGTGAGTATCCGATCAAGCTCGTTTAATTCTCATGTGGTTGAGTGCTCCATTTTAGTATGAAGCACACAAAGATTTTGCCTGGCAAGGCACTTATGAGAGGCAACTTCTAAGATTCTTTTATCGATTTTTTTAAAACATAATATTACTCGCGATATGAAAAGGAATTTACTTTTTCTGTCAGTACTGGTTTTATTTTTTATAAGTATTGCCACCTCATTTTATCCACAACTATTTACATTTCAAAGCCAGTTAAAATCAGAGATTGCTCCGCCCTTGTCGATATGCGGTACACCCGGTGCCCGCACAATTTTAAAGATTATGGATACCACACGCCAGATGGCTCCACTAATGGAAAATCTTGGCCAGTATGGAATGAAAGTCACCACCAGTAGTGAACGCGCGCAGCTTTTTTTCAATCAAGGTCTTAATCTCTATTACGGATTCAATCATCTTGAGGCGTATCGTTCATTCAAGGAAGCCGCGCGGTTGGATCCGAAATGCGCAATGGCCTATTGGGGTCAGGCATTGTCGTTAGGCCCCAACATTAATTTACCTATGGACCCAGCGGATACGGAGACAGTCTACCGGGCATTGCAACAAGCGCTTGACTTGCTGAATGCAGCAAGCCCAAAAGAGGCAGCGTTGATTCAGGCGCTAAGTAAGCGCTATACGGCAGAAGCACTGAAAGATCGAAAATCGCTGGATGAAGCATATGCAGCAGCAATGGCTGAAGTATCGAAACAATTCCCTGATGATGCTGAGGTGAACACGCTTTATGCGGAGGCTTTGATGGATTTGCATCCGTGGGATTTTTGGAAAAACGGAAAGCCTCAACCCTGGACGATGGCTCCGGTGGAAATAATTAATCGCGTGGTATCGCAAAATCCAAATCACCCGGGTGCAAATCATTTGAATATTCATATTCTCGAGGCATCACCAGATCCAGATAAAGCAGCAGCCAGTGCCGACAAACTAGTTGATCTTGTGCCAGGCTCTGGTCATCTCGTGCACATGCCTTCGCACATCTACATTCGTGTAGGTCGTTATATTGATGGTGTAGAAGCAAATGAGCGCGCAGTGAAAACCGATGAAGAGTATATCATTCAGTGTAAGGTGCAAGGTGTATATCCTTTATTCTACTATCCACACAATTATCATTTTCTGTTGGCTTGTGCGCAATTGGCTGGCATGAGTGCGAAGTCGCAGCAGACGGCCGAAGCGTTGAAGAAAAATATTCCGCTTGAGATATCAACTGTTCCGGAGTTTGCTACGCTGCAGCACTGGTATGTAATGCCCTGGTATAATCAGGTGCGTTTTGGAAAGTGGAATGAAATATTGTCAATCCCCGAACCTGCCGATTCATTGAAGTATGTAAAAGCAGTGTGGCATTATGCAAGGGGAATGAGCTTTGTAAATACCAATAAGATAAAAGAAGCCAACACAGAACTTGTTGCGTTCAGAAAATTGATTGCAGATCCTTTCATGGAAAATACAATTTCTAGTTTTAACAGTTTTCGAAATGTGCTGAGTATCGGAGAGCACATTCTCGAAGCAGAAATAATGACTAAACAAAAGAAGTACAACAAGGCAATTCAATTACTGAGCAAGGCAGTGGAGATTGAAGATAATCTTTTGTATCAGGAGCCGCCTGATTGGTATCATCCATCGCGACAAATATTAGGTAACGTTTTATTGGAAGCCGGGAAGCCAGTCGAAGCCGAGAAAAAATTCCGCGAAGATTTGAATCAATATCGGAACAATGGTTGGTCGTTATATGGCTTATTTAAAAGCCTGGAAGCACAGGGAAAAGTAAAAGAAGCTCAGACTGTGAAGCAACAATATGAAGTTGCTTTCGCGAAAGCTGACATCAATCTCGCTACTTCTAAATTCTAACTTAGTTTGAGTGAGTTTGGACTAACACCAAACTTCTTTCGGAATGCGGTTGAAAAGTGGTTGGGATATTTATACCCCACCATTGATCCAACTTCATGAATCGAAAGTTTCGTTTCTAACAGTTGTGTGCGCGCATACTCCATGCGTTGCTCGAAAATAAAATCAAACACGGTAGTGTGAAATGTTTCGCGAAATCCTTTCTTCAAGGCAAACTCATTGATGCCGAAAGTGCGGCTAATATCTTTCAGCGTATGCGCGTGTAAAAAATTAGCGCATAGGTATTCATGTACCGCATAAATGACTTCGTTTGATTTTTTTACATTTTGTTCAGTGGGCTGAAAGAGTTGATTTAGTTGCAAGGCCACAAGTTCATGCACGCGGGCCTCGATGAGTAGTTTTTTGAGTGAGCCACTTAATGGACTGCTAAATATTTCATAGATAGCCTGCATCATAGGTCGTGTAAGCGAATGCTCACCCTGATAAAACATTTCCTGATCGTTTAATTTTCTTTTTAGTTGGGCAGACCACTCTTCTGAATCAGAAAGCAAGTTGGTATAATGACAACGATCAATTTCAATGTGCACATTCGTAAAGGTGTTGCCCATGCCTAGCAAGTAATCATTTTCGGGAATAAATACCTGGTGAAAACTCTGTGGACTCAGGTTGGCCGAAATATTTGAGTTGAGAAAATGCGCACCCATTTTTCCCTCCAATGAAATGCAGTGATGCACCTGGTTGGCGGTAGACTCTGTTTCAAACTTAACCTGCGCAGGGCGTTTGAAATTAGCCTTATGTTCATATACGCGTATGTGTCCGATATCGAGCGAGCGTTCATGCCACACTCCAAATTCAGGATGATTGCGTATGACTTCATGGAAGCCGTTACATTCCTTTTTTTGATGGATGTAAGATTCAAATTCTGCAAAATCAATATGCGGAGCGTGTTTCATAAATTCCGTTTCGCGTAGATAATGCTCCGTTTAACGTAGCACTGTAAACAAGGTTTTGTCGTGTATACACGTACCAAATTTTTATTCGTCTATGTTAAGAAAGATTTTTTTGGGGATTGGTGTTTTTTCTGGTCTGGTGATTTTATCCGCTGCCGGATTTTATACAAAAGCCCATCTGAGCACACAAGCCAGAATCAATAAAAAGTATGAGGTTGAACTTCAAGGACTGTCTGTGACTGGGGATAGCGCGCAACTGTTATATGGAGCGCGACTTATAAAAGCCAAAGGTTGTGTGGATTGTCATGGTGAAGATCTTGGCGGAAAAATGTTTATTGA
>JALOMN010000315.1 GCA_025455445.1 Cyclobacteriaceae bacterium | reverse complement strand
CTCACCAAACTGCTGATGGATAATTATCGGTTTAGTGGAGTGACAAAGGCAAAACTTTCCAATCAACTTTTATTAACTCGCGAGAGCTTCCGCGAATTTCCGGATGTATGGACCAGTGATTTGAATTTCACTGCACCCAAAAAATTAAGTGATGCCAATCCGCAAATGAAAAATTACTTCTGGGGAAGTGTGGAGTTAGTGCAGTGGACATCCCTTGATAACATACCCCTTTCAGGTTTGCTTTATAAACCCGAAGGATTCGATCCAAAGAAGAAGTACCCGATGATTGTTTACTTCTATGAAAGAGGAAGTGATAACCTGCATACACATGTCACCCCAAACCCGCTTCGCTCAGCCATTAACCGAACTACCTACGTGAGTGATGGTTACATCGTGTTTATTCCTGATATCGTGTATAAGATAGGATTCCCTGGCGAAAGCGCACACAATTGCATAATGCCTGGTGTAACCCAACTGATCTCAAAAGGATTTATTGATGAAAAAAACATCGGCATACAAGGACATAGCTGGGGCGGATATCAAACTGCCTACCTGATCACACGCACCAATTTGTTTAAAGCCGCAGAAGCCGGTGCGCCCGTTGCCAACATGATCAGCGCCTACGGTGGCATTCGTTGGGAGAGCGGATTGAGCCGTATGTTTCAATATGAAAAATCACAAACACGCTTAGGCGGAAGTTTGTGGGATAAGCCGATGCTCTATATCGAGAACTCACCCATCTTCTTCGCAGATAAAATTCAAACCCCTCTGCTTCTGATGCACAACGATAATGATGGTGCCGTGCCGTGGTATCAGGGCATTGAAATGTACATGGCCATGCGCAGATTAAATAAACCCGTCTGGATGCTCAATTATAATGGCGAACCACACTGGCCTGTGAAACGTGAAAACCGGATGGACTTTCAGATTCGCATGAAGCAGTTTTTCGATCATTATCTGAAGGGAAACGAAATGGCACCGTGGATGAAAGAAGGTGTGCCTGCAATTGAGAAAGGTATTACTAAGGGTTACTAATTTTTAATTGATAAATAATGGCCTGTGAGAACGCTGGCCATGGTAATGGGTGGTTGAATAAAATTATAGCCACAGATTCAATTATTGAGTCTGTGGCTTTTTACTTAAGGAAAAATCGGTGGCCCCAGCACAGTCATTTCATGTTCAGCAAATTGCCTTGCTCCTTCTTCTGGTGTTGGTGGTGATGTCTGTGCATTGTGAATTTTAAAAAACTCCTCCATCTTTCCCGCAGGTTGAAAAAAGAAAAGCAACTTTCCCTTGTCGGTGAGTTGCATCCAGGTGTGAGGCACCTTGCGGGGAAGAAAAATAGTATCGCCTGCACTTAAAGTAAATCGTTGATCACCTGCCTGAAATAAGTATTCACCTTCCGTTATAAAAAAAACTTCATCCTGATTGTGATGAACATGAAGCGGAGGCCCGCCTTTGCTATTTCCAGAATAGTCGAAAGCAGACATCGTTTGATCAGAATCCTTTTTCGATAATAATAAATTCACCGGACTGAGATTCTTATGTGATACATGCTCGTTAAATCGACTCTCGCCTGCTCTTATCACATATCCGTTGTCAAGCGTACTGCTGTATACATGCTGCTCGTCCGGCAGCAAAGGATTGCCCCGGTGTAGAATACCATACTCATCATCGATCTTTTTGCTTTCCGCCTGAGTAGGTGGTGCCTTTAACTGACTCATCTGCACAAAAAACTCTTCCATCTTATGAGCCGGTGAAACAAAATACACCAACCTTCCCGTAGCCGAGAGTTGTGTCCAGGTATGTTGGATGTTGCGGGGTCCATACACCGCATCGCCCTTTCCTATCTTAATTTTTTGATTCCCCACCTGAAAGATAAACTCACCATTTACTGCATAGAACAGTTCATCTTGCCAAAGGTGAACATGAAGATTGGGGCCTGGTACCCGTTCAATACCTATATAATCAAACAAAGAATAGTATCCATCGGTATCCTTGCTCGATATTTTAAGATCATTAGGAATAATTCCGCGAAACGGTGTAGGAACACCAAACCTGCTTTCGTGTGATCTAATAACGAATGGTTTGAGACTGGAAGAAAAAGCATGAATTGTGGGCAACAGTGTTAAGGCCGGAATGGCGCTTAAGGTGCTAATCAAAAATTGTCTTCGTTGCATAAGCGTAAAATGTTTTTGCTTAATGCAATGATGGGGACTTGCCTAAAAAGCGTAGTGGTAAAAATTAGACATTTTAAAATGTATCGCTTACCCCAAATGCACGCTCCGGGGCCTGCATGTCCATTAAATGAAATGCCACAGGCGTCTGACCTGTAAACTCAATATAGTCCTTCACAAGGTGCTGATAGTCATGATAGCCACATTCCAACGCAATGGTAAGCCAATCTTTGAATGGGAAAATATTTTTAGTTCGATATGCCTTTTCAAAACGCACAATGCGTAAAAAGTACTTAGGTGAAAATCCAACCCGCTCCATAAATTTTCTCTCAAACTGCTTAACACTTAAACAGGCAGCACTTGCTAAGCTGTCGACAGAAGTTGGCGCTGACTGAATCAATATTGCTTTATTCACTTCGTCAATAATGTGAAATTCTTTTCGTTGCGCTTTTATCTTTTGGATAAGGAAATCTTCTATCATGTGAATCATCTTCTCATGTTGTTCGGTGCCGCTCAGTCGGGAATTAAGCGCATGCAGGTCTTTTGAAAAAACTGCCTCGGCATCGATAAATTTATTGGTCAATTCATTTGCAGATATGCCTGTTAACCTGAATAACGCACCGGGCTGCAATACTACCTGAATAACCAGGAAGTGCCGACCCACCTGACGGAAAGAAACCTGATTATGCTGCCCAACAATAGCTGATCTGAGATTTGAAACAGATCCGTTGCGATCCTGGTAGTAAACCGTCTCACTATCGCGTGGATAAAAACTTAATGTGTGTTCAGGCCTGGGTGGATATGGCTTAGTGGGAATGCTGGAAGCATCACTAAAATTAAAATGGATGAGACGATGTGCCCGCACATAATTTGCTAAAACAGGATTGGGTGCATAGGTATGGAATACCATCATTGTTAAAATTAACAATCCATTTCCTGTTTTTCAACAATTGAATTTACCGATTGCTATTGAACCAATTTTGAACTACAAAGTCACTAAGAACACAAAGCAACACGAAGCTCTTTGTGAAACATAGTGCCTTTGTGACTTGGTGGTCCAATATTTTATAATAAATACTCTCCCACTTCCTTCCAGCCCGTTACTCGTCTAAAGTGATTGAACTGCATGTTGTGCGGAGCGGTGAAGAGTAATTTCTCACCATTAAATGTTTCCAGGTTGTGTGGCAGATCGTCAATCATATAGTGGCCATGCACGATGCTCTTGCGGCCACAGAAAACAAATTGCTTCCAATGAAGAAACGGGAAATGTTCGTTTAGCCATTCCAGCTTTTCTGGTAAAGAGTTTGGAAATTCCATGGCGGAGGAGACGATGAAAACTTCATATTTTATATT
>JALOMN010000314.1 GCA_025455445.1 Cyclobacteriaceae bacterium | reverse complement strand
ATTGGCAAATCCTTATGATGAGAAAGTAAGCCTATCAAAAAGTTTTATTCACATTCCGATGATGAAAGACATCATCACCGATCAACATTATTCACAACGCAAAAGGCAGGGCCGGCATGTTACATTCCTTGCACGCATGAAACAAGACATGAATATCCATGCGAAAGGAATTGCCGTAGATGAAAAGACAGCCGTGTGTATAGACGATAAAGGCAACGCGAAGGTATACGGCACAAACCAGGCATTTTTTATTGCTGCCGATTCAAAAGGGCCGGAAGTATGCAAAGCAAATACTGCCCTGCAATGGAACCGGAATAAAAAAGCCTTACGCGTATATGTGTATCCGGGAAGCAAAGAGGGAACTACCGCATTTAACATCTTGAAATGGTCAACCAAAAATGCACATCAGTATTGGTATGTAGAAAAAGGTGTACTGCAGATAACAGAATGATGCAGGTGTGTTACCCCTATTAAGTGTAAACACCGTCTTCTTTATCAATCTTCTTTTAATACAGGCTTCGTGCGCCAATCAAAACGCACCGAAAGTATCCTTACTAAAAAAGTAGAAACGATTGCAAGTAATCCGGCAATGGTTTCATCTAATTGGAAATAGCCGTACAAAACCGTAAACAGACTACTACCCACAATTGCTGCACCCGCATAAAAACGACCAGGCTTAAAAATCATCGGCACTTCACCGGTTAATAAATCGCGGATTAAGCCGGCACCCACTGCATTGAACATACCAATCAACACAGCTGCAAGCGGCACTAAGTTGGCATGCAATGCCGCACTGGCACCCACCACACTGTACATCCCCAATGAAATAGCATCGACCAGCTTGATGGTCATTTCCATTTTACTAAGCTTCTTGTAAAAGAACATAGAAACAGAAAATCCCAACAGGATCACAAACAGGTAATTGGAATTTGTAACTACCAGCGGAGGACCACTTTGTATGAAGATTGAATCGCGAATCAAGCCACCTCCCACACTGGAAAAAAAGGCAACAATAAGTACTCCGATAAAATCAAACTTTTTGCGAATAGCTGAAATGGATCCCGAAATCGAAAACAATAACACCGCAAGTAGATCGAAGTAGGCAAAGGTGACCGTGAGATTGCGATCAATTACATCGGGGATTTGAATGGGATCCATATAAAAAATGTTTACCTAAAGGTATGACAAAAGAAATAGCGCATAAAAAAGTCTTGCGCAAGGCGCAAGACTTTTAAATTGTTGTCCTACATCTTCAAGGTGTAGGTCAACTTAATTATTTAAGCGTAAACGTGGCTTCTTTCACATCACGAGAGTTGCCACCCACAAAAACCTTAAACTCACCTGGCTCTGTGGTAAATTTCAACTCTGCGTTATAAAAAGCAAGATCATTTGGGGTTAGCGTAAATGTAACTTCTCTCGATTCTCCTGCCTTTAATGAAACCTTCTGAAATCCCTTTAACTCTTTTACCGGACGGGTAACTGAACCCACCACATCACGCACATATAACTGCACAACTTCTTTCCCTTCGAGGGCACCTTTGTTTGTCAGTGTAACAGACACTTTCAATTCTCCATTGGCCGGCATTTCATTTGAACTCAACGTGACATCGCTATACTCAAATTGAGTATAACTTAACCCAAATCCGAAAGGATAGAGTGGCTCGTTGGAGACATCAAGATAGTTGGTTAGAAATTTTTGAAACCATGGGCCTGTAAGCGGGCGGCCGGTATTCTTGTGTGCATAATAAATCGGAACCTGACCTACATTTTGTGGAAAGGTCATCGATAATTTTCCGGATGGGTTTACATCGCCAAATAACACATCGGCAATAGCATCACCGGCTTCACTGCCTCCAAACCACACATTCAAAATAGCAGGCACATGTTGTTCTTCCCATGTTAATGCCAAGGGTCGGCCTGTAAATAATACCAACACCACAGGCTTGCCTGTTTTCAATAGAGCTTCGAGCAGTTCCCTTTGTGTTTCAGGAATATCAATATTCGTGCGACTTGATGACTCACCGCTCATCTCAGCAGCTTCACCTACAGCTGCCACAATTACATCCGCGCTTTTTGCAATGCGCACCGCTTCGTTACGCAACTCTTCTGCTGTTCGCTTATCGCGATTCAATGACTTTCCAAACATGGTAGCGTTAGCCTCCAGTTTTTCATCCGCAGTTAGATTGGATCCTTTTGCGTACACTATTTTCGCATTGTTGCCAACCGCTTTTTGCAGACCTTCACGCACTGAAATTGATTCTTTAAATCGGGCTGCCACACTCCACGTGCCGGTCATGTTTTCGCGAGTATCGGCCAGCGGTCCCACCAATGCAATGGTTCCTGATTTTTTGATTGGCAGCACATTGCCCTGATTCTTTAACAACACAAAACTTTGTGCCGCGGTGCTGCGTGCCTCTGCTCTGTTCGCAGCAGTAAACACTTCGTTCTTCTCACGGTTTTCATCGCAGTACCTGTAAGGATCATCAAACAGTCCTAATTGAAATTTAGCTTTTAAAATTCTGCGGCCGACTGTGCCAATGTATTCAATAATCCTTCACTCACCATGTCCATATCAAGTCCTGCATCCAGGGCTCTTGCAGAAACAGTTTGTATATCGCCAATGCCATGCGCAACCAATTCACTCACCCCGGTGTAATCAGAAATCACAAACCCATTGAAGCCCCACTGATTTCGCAGCACTTCGGTTAATAACCATTTATTTGCGGTGGCGGGTATGCCATCAATCTCATTGAATGATGCCATGAAACTTCCAGCTCCTGCCTCCACTGCTGCTTTGTAGGGAGGAAAATACTCGTTATACATGCGATGACGACTCATGTCTACTGTGTTGTAATCGCGACCTGCCTCAGAGGCACCATACAGAGCAAAATGTTTCACGCACGACAACATCGTATTGTTTGCACTCAACTCATCACCCTGATAGCCTCGAATCATTGCGCGTGCAATTGCACTGCTCAAAAATGGATCTTCACCATTTCCTTCTGATACCCGACCCCAACGTGGATCGCGCGACAAATCAAGCATGGGTGAAAAAGTCCAGTTGATTCCTTGTGCCGTAGCCTCTATCGCAGCGATGCGGGCACTTCGTTCAATTAATTCCATGTCCCAGCTGCAACTTAAACCCAACGGAATCGGAAACACTGATTCATAACCATGAATCACGTCCATGCCAAAAAGCAAAGGAATTTTGAGTCTGCTTTTTTCTACGGCAATCTTCTGCATCTCCTTAATGTTCGCTACTGTTTTAATATTAAACAGTCCGCCCACTTTACCTTCTTCAATTTTCTTTGCGATATCAGAACTCTCTACCGCACCGGTAGTAAATGCGCCTGCAGAAGGAAGATTAAGCTGACCAATTTTTTCATCGAGGGTCATCAGCTTCATCACTGAATCCACCCGGGCATCAATGTTCGACTGATTTTTCTGAGGTGGATTGCCACAGGCAACAGCCAGAAGTATCAGTGCGAGTCCGTAAAGCGTTTTCATATAGGTAAATGGTTAATAGGTAAAATTCAATTTAGTGGTAGCGGCCTGCACTTCAGGTGCCGACATAAATAAATCCCACAATAAACCAGTACGATGGTTTTCTATCATCACGATAATCGGGCCCTGATCAATTGCCAGATAAGAGTTTGCATACCAACCACTGGTGAGATTAAAGGAGTCATAGAATCCATAAGGGCCCCAGAGTTTAGTGCCAAGGTTATAGTAAAAGAACTTCATCGCTTTCATTGACTCCACGGGTGTATATGGGAAGGAAGAAAGTGCCGCGGTAGGAGTAATTACACCTTTATCATTGGCAGGTGAATGTGCATCATAACCACTTTGATTATCGCTACTGGTTAAACCCCAGCACGCATCGCTATAGCCCACATATTTTTTTGGATTGTCGATACAATATGCCTGGTTGATCAGCGATGCATTTACATTTTGTGTCCAGTAGTTGGCATAGTCATCGCTAAAGTGTGGGTCTAAGCCCAGATAAGAATAGTGTACCCAAAACAGCGGAAACAATCCGCCTAATTTTAAAGGGATACCATAATAGGTGTCATTTCTTACAATCGCACCGTTGCGTGCAAATCCATTGGTATATACAATCTTCGGAATGCTGTGCGTAGGAGAAGCGGCCGCAAGGAAGTAAGTAATCTGTTGTTCAAAATATCCGTACATAGCAAAGTTCATATCCCAGTTATAGTTGGGCGACCAATGCCAGTAAAGCACATTTTCATTATTCTTACGGTACCAATCCCACTCCACTCCTTCCCACAACGTATTGATGCGGGCAATTAAATTATTTTCAGTAGCATCACCCGTATTGAGATATTGACGAAACGTGATAAGACCTTGAACAAGAAAGGATGTCTCCACCAAATCGCCACCGTTATCTTTTGTGCTGAATGGAATCACGGCACCGGTGTTGCCATTGATCCAATGTGACCACACACCATGAAAGCGATCTGCCTTTTCGAGGAAAGTTAAAATTTTATCCAAGCGTTGAATACCTTCCTGGCGGGTGATGAAGCCACGCTCGATGCCTACAATAATCGCCATCAGACCAAAGCCGCTGCCACCGCTGGTTACGAGATCACCGGAAGTATTACGCTCGCGTGCCATGCCACTGGCCGGATGAGCAAAGTCCCAGAAGTATTTAAATGTTTGCTGCTGCACCAAAGTTAGTAGTTCGTCATCTGATATCACCGGAAACACCGGTGTGGGATCCACCACGGTGTAAAACAGCTTATTATAAGTATTGAATACTTCCTGATTGATACCGGTTATTTCATTTGACAACCATAACTGATGCCGGGAAATGGAAGGAAGTTTCTGTGTAGAGGTGAGTTTTAATTTTGTATTTCCCTCCGACAATGTATAGGTAAGTGGAACACTCACAGTGTTGGAAACCACCACGTAGTTTGAAGAAGCAAATTCTGGTTTAATGGCAGCGGAAAAAGTGACTTCTATATTTAATGTTTGATTGATATTGGTAACCGGTGACGTATTCAATACTTCAAATCCATCAATTTTTAATGAGGTGATGGTGAGTGTACCCGGCACTGTGGTAAAGGCTATGGTGATTCCGGGAAATACCTCTCCTTCTTTTCCACGCAGTTTATCAGAGATTATTAACTCATAATTTTTAAAGGGTTCCAGATTCTGTGAGGGTAATCCGGAGAATGTCTTATTGTTATCGAGAAACGTGAAAGTAAGTGGCACGTTTGCTCCATTTTTAATTTTCAATTGTATGGCTTCATTGACAGAAGCTTCATCCAGGGCAGCTGAAAAATTGCCAGCTACTGGTTGATTGATTGGGGCGGTAGTATTTTTTGTGGGATCGCTAAGGTTTAGCACATACGTGCCGATGCGCAACTCATTGAGTTGCATGGTGGGTTTAGGAGCGTCATCCGATTTATCAGAACAAGAAAAAAAAATCAGAAATAAAATAGGAATCAAAAGCCGCTTCATGTGCAATATTTTTATGAAAATAAGGGGGACTATAACAGTCCCCCTTTTTAAACAATAACCAAACTAAATTAAGGTTTACCTGAATTATACATCGTAGCAATTTCACCTGCGGTAAGCACTTTCTTATAGATAATCAAGTCATCCATTAAACCATGGAAGTGATTAGCACCAGGCTGATCATAACCACCCCAAGGCTCTGCATCCCAAAGTGAACCAGCGCGTGATTGTATAAATCCAAGTGCCAATTCATTCTTCACATCAGGCATCGCACCGCGATAACTCAAACCGGTAGCGAATGATTTAGGATCACCAGTAGGCCATAAGTCAAAATCCTGTTCCTTTACTTTTTCACCATTGAGGTAAGCAGTGCCTACTTTAGTGGCTGCATTATAAACAAACACATAGTTAGCCCACACATCTTTAATAACGGGGCTCATTGTAGTTGTACCGAAATCTTTTGAGAAAGTCCAACCTTGCCAGCCGCCATTATCTTTAGTTTTACCATCACCGCCCACAAACAAATCTTCGCTGAATTTACCAGCCCCAGCTGGATCATTGTGTGCATAAGATGCAGCAAGTT
>JALOMN010000313.1 GCA_025455445.1 Cyclobacteriaceae bacterium | reverse complement strand
TAACGCCTGCTCTTTCTGCACTAATTTGCGCTCTGCCTGCGGATCATTTTTCAATCCGGCTAACTGAGATTCCAGTATTGCCTGCTCCTTTTCATCGGCACTCAATCCCTTCAATGAATCCAGGTAACTGCGTGTAGACTCTTCAAAACGCTGCTTTACGGAGGCCATCACACGTTTGGGAACAAAGCCAATCGCTTCAAATCTGGATTGCAATTGCTGTAACTCCTGTAATGATCCATTTGCTGAAGAAGCACCTTCAGCAATCGCTGCCAAAATAGATTCTTTCTCCTTCAAATTATTTTCCTGTTCCTGATCTGCTTTGTCTTGTATACCTCTGCGCTGTTCAAAGAAGTAATCACAAGCGTCTTTAAATTCTTTATAAATCTTCTCACGAACCTTTTCCGGCACCGGACCAACTTCTTTCCATCTGCGTTGCAGGTCCATCAACTCTTGAGAAGTTTTACTCCAATCTTCACTTTCTTTTAGCGCCAACGCACGTGCTACCAACTCCTGCTTTGCTTTCAGATTGGCATCTCTTTCCGAGTCAAGTTTTTTAAAGAACAGACTCTTGTTGTGAAAGAATGTTTTAAAACCAGTCCAGAATTTCTTGTTAATCTCTTTGGCCTTGGCACGGGGCACCGCGCCTATTGCTTCCCACTTCTTTTGTATGGCCAGTAACTCCTGCGTTTTCTGATTCCATTCTTTTATGCGGTCGGAACTAAATGCAGCAAGCGCGGCAATCTCATTGATGAGTTGATCTTTCAACTCTAAATTCTGATAAAGTTCTTTTTGCAATGAGGAAACAAAAGCATCACGCTTTGCATATACTTCATCGGAAGCTTTCTTAAACCGTTGCCATAAATTCTCCTGCTCATCTTTAGGCACAGGACCGATGTGTTTAAACTCATCATGAAGATCGTTTAATTCACGCACCGCATCCTTAATAGATTCAGATTCCAAAAGTCTTTCGGCCTTGGCACACAATTCATTCTTCGCCTCCAGGTTTCTTTTGCGATCGAGTTCTTTTAGTTCAAAATAAATATTGCGATGATCATAAAAACGATCTACCAATGCATTGTAATTGGCCCACAGCGTTTTTAGATTGGAATTTGGCACCGGGCCAATTTTCCTCCACTCTTGCTGCAGGGTTTTAAAAATCTGAAATGATTGTGCGCTGTCTTCACCATCTACCAGTGCACGCAACTGCTCGAGTAAATCATTTCGCTTACGTAGATTTTCTGTTTTGGTTTCTTCCAGGCTTTTGTAAAACTGATTTTTACGGTCGCGCAGTAATCTTAGCGTAGCATCAAAACTTTGATCAGTTTCATCTTGTCTGAATTCAAAATCGTCTTGTGCACCACCTTCACTTTTAAATTTTTCAAGTGCCTGTGTGCGCTCTTTATTTCGGTACTCATCAAAAAGTGGTTTCACTTCTTTAATGATCGTATCGATTGATTTGAAATCATTGCTCTGGGTGAGTTCCTTCACCACCTCGAGTAATTGTTGCTTCGAAAAAGCAGTGTAATCTATAGCAGATTTTTCGTCTGTTAAATCATGGGTATCATCTGCCATAGTCTCATGTGCGACCATTTCATCAACCGATGCCGTCAACTCTTTTTCTGCAATCTTCATTTCTAAAATTGCTGTTTTCTCCTGGTTCGCCTCTTTTTCGTTTTCCATCATCAACCACTCCTTTATGGGGAGGTAAAAATAAGTAAAATCATTTAATTCATCCGGGGATCCTCCGGGTAATTCGAATACACAGAAAATCTGCCTCCTAATTCACGTAATGCATTTTTCCACATCTTATCCGGCAACGTTTCGAATAATAAGTCCCGCGATATCCGATCACTTACAATCCATGAATCAGCCTTTAATTCTTCCTCCAATTGCAGGGGCGCCCAGCCACTATATCCCAGAAAGAATTTGATATCAGTAACCGATAATTGTCCTGTTTCAATCAACAAAACAAGATGATCAAAATTGCCACCCCAAAAAATACCATCCGCTATTTCAATGGCATCTTTTAACTCTTGATTGCGATGAATAAAATGAAGTGTATCCTGTTGCACCGGGCCTCCTATAAAGATGGGTAAATCAATATTCAATTCTTCCATTACATCCATAACCCGCGATTCGGATGGCTTGTTTAACACAAAACCTACACTTCCTTCTTCATTATGTTCAGTTAACAAAATGACCGTGCGCTCAAAATTTGGATCAGGAAGAAATGGTTCGGAAAGCAATAGCTTTCCCTTATCAGGATCAATCTTGTTTTTATAGCTGAAAAATTCCATGAAACTTATCTGCTGTTATTTCAAACCTTCAAATTTTGAGTTAATAAAGAGAAGGATTTTGTGAGAAGCAAACATTGTATTTACTAATTTTTCGAAAATTTAAACGATATGAGCACATTGGCTGATTTACGGAAGGAGTATTCTAAGGAAACATTGGATGTATCATTAGTGAGCCAGGATCCGATCAGGCAGTTTGAAAGCTGGTTTGACGAAGCCTTGCGTGCCGAAGTATTAGAAGCGAATGCGATGACACTCTCTACGGTAACTGAAGAAGGTAAACCCTCTGCCAGAATTGTGTTGTTAAAGGGTATTGAACAAAACCGGTTTTTATTCTTTACCAATTATCAAAGTCAAAAGGGTAAGGAATTATTGAATAATCCAGCCTGTGCGCTTACTTTTTTCTGGCCTGAATTAGAGAGACAAGTGCGCATTGAAGGCATCGCCTCCAGGTTAGATGACAAGGCTTCAGAAAACTATTTTCAAAGCAGACCGCGAGGCAGCCAGATTGGAGCATGGGCTTCGCCACAAAGTGTAATCATAAAAGATCGTGCACTATTGGAAGACCGCACCAAAGCATTAGAATTGAAATTTAAGGGTAAGGATGTATTGCCAAAGCCACACCAATGGGGTGGTTTTTCAGTAGAGCCGCTGGAAATTGAATTCTGGCAAGGACGCCCCAACCGACTGCATGATCGCATCGTGTATTATCAAATCGATAATTCGTGGGTTATCCACCGGCTGGCACCGTAATGCATATCATTTGATCTTGTAAAGATCATCCACGCCTAAAATTCTGCGCACGGTAAAACCTTCGCCATACTTTGCACCAATCGTATGGCCAAACTCCTGCGCCCTTGATTCAAGCATTTTCATGAATGATGGATTGGATATGAAGGTCTCCGGCTCCGCGCTGGAAGGATCGTAAAACTGGGTTTTGAATGCTCTTACTGCATTCATTTTCGTATCCCAGAAATCAGAAATATCTACAATAAAATCAGGCTCAATAAACTGACTTTGAATAAAATGATATAATGCATCGGGCCGCCAAGGCTTTTGTTCACTTCCCTCATCCACTGTTTTCACTTTTGATAAACCTGCCAGGAAGCAGGCAGTAAATGAAAGGGCTGCTCCTTTTGCATGATCGGGATGGCGATCAGACACCGCATTGGCCAGCACAATGTTGGGTTGATATTTTCTGATAATGCGTGCTACTTCTAATTGATGAGCCTCGTCATTCTGATAAAA
>JALOMN010000312.1 GCA_025455445.1 Cyclobacteriaceae bacterium | reverse complement strand
CATCTATCAAAAAATTATAATCAGCATTCTGTGAGGTCATTTTTCTTTTGTGCTTATTAGACTAAATTTGAGCTAAGGCATGGTATACAGATTTTTTCTTATTGGTTTATTCGTCATTGTCTTTGAATGTCTGCATGCTCAAACCGGGAGTTACTTTCTTTCGCATTACTCACCCCCAGATAAAAGAATAGATTTTCGCAGCAAAGCCATGGTGCAGGATGGCCAGGGTGAAATTTATTTCGCCACCAAAGCCGGTGTACTTGAATTTGATGGATTGAATTGGAAAGTGATTCGGGTGCCCGCATCGGTTTATACGTTGAGGGCACATAACAGTGAAGTTTATGCAGGAGGTTTGAAGGGCTTTGGAAATCTGACAAGTAAAAGTCGTGGGCCGAAAACCTATCAATCAGTTTCAGACGTTGCCGGAATTTTTGCAAGTGAGGTTGATTCGTCAAACCTTTATTTATGCAGCGCTCAAAAAATAATAATCCATTCTTTCAATTCAGCGAAAGCGGAGATTTCTATAGATGCCAATACTGATACTGGAAATTTTCTGGGACTTTTTAAGTTAGGAAAGGATGTTATCGTGCGAACAGAAACGGAGCGACTTTACAAGATCAATGAAGGGAAATTGTTACCCTATGAATTTGCATTTACCAACCTCGTTTTTACACAAAACTCTTCAGACCGGAAAAGCGATCTAATTGGCACAACAGATAATCGGATTTTTATTCGCCAGAATAATCAGGTAAACGAGCTGCGATTGCAGCAGTCTGACTACCTCACCAATAATATTTTGGTTACGGGTGTATGGGTTACACCCAAAATGATTGCGCTGGGCACACTGAGAGGAGGCGTGATATTTATTAATGCAGAAACTGGCGCTACTGAGCAAATTATAAATTATGCCAGTGGCCTGCCTGATAATGAGGTGTTCACTTTAATGATGGACTATCATGGTGGCGTATGGGTAGCGCATGAATATGGCTTCAGCCGCATCGCACCTAATCTGCCTTTTCATTCTTTCGATCATTATCCGGGACTGCAGGGCAATCTGTTATGTGTGCAAACTTTTAAAGGCAACGTGTATGTAGGTACTACCCTTGGATTATACATACTTAAAGAAAATATTACTGAAGCGGGAATCAACACAGACTCCAGAAAGAAGCCGGCAACTGAGACAAGTATTATTTTAAATGAACCTATCAACCATGAAGATTATACCTATCAAAAAGTAAGTAAGGTTGAGAGTAAGATAACACAGCTGACAGAAATCAATGGAATATTATATGCCAGTGGACAGGGTGGCATCTATCAGGTAAACGGGGTTAGCGCAAAGTCAATAATTTCTGAGCCAGTACATTACATTCAACTATCATCGTTATTAAATCAGGTATTGGTTGCTACAAATAATAAGCAGGTGCGCACATTTACTATCCAGGAAAATGAGTGGCAGGAAACTAATGTGCTGGATAAGTTTTCAGAAGACATTACCTACATTTTTGAAGACAGACTGAAAAACCTTTGGCTATGCGGTGGCGGTGATATCTACAACGTAACGTTCATTCAAGATACGATTGACGATGTGTTTAAATATCCTATACAAAATCCTACACTGGATGAAACACTTGGTTTCAGCATGGGTAGTGATACGTACATTGTTTCTTCCGGACAATTCAAAAAATTCAATGGCAAAGGATTTGTGAACTATGATTCACTGGCGAGTGGAGGAAAATATTTTGCTTCGGCAGGAAATTTCTGGTTTAATGATGGTTTACGATGGCGTTCAGTAAATCGCAGTGCTAATGCAATCAAACTTGAGTGGCTGGGTGTTTTTTCCGGACTGCGTTTTCTATCCTGGGATGTTAATAATCAGGTGTTATGGGTAATTACAGACAAGAACGAACTATACAAGTTTGTAAAAGAACTTGCTGACTCCAGCGAAAAAACAAACCCACTTTTTTTACGAGAGATTCGCGGTAATGAAGTTAACATTTCTCAAACAGTAGAAATTGAACAATCGCAAGGCGCAATCACCTTTGAGTTTATACAGCCCGATTTTGTGGGAGCCCACGCCACACAATATCGCTATCAGTTAAAGGGCCTGGGAAATGAATGGTCGGCATGGTCCACCTCTAACAATATCATAAACTTCTCGTATTTGCCTGCCGGCAGATATGTGCTGGCAGTGCAATCCAAAGACATACTGGGAGTTGAGTCCAGGATTGAACAGATTCCATTTAAAGTACTGCTTCCATACTGGAAGCGCTGGTGGTTTTATGCACTTGAATTTGTAGTGTTTAGTTTTCTGGTTGCCGGAGCAATTAAGTTAGCGAGGGGAAATTCGCGGTATCGCATTTTAAGTGAGATACTCGCAATTCTTACCATCATCATGCTTATTCAGTTTATTCAATCTGTGATCTATTCATTGGTAGATATAAATACCTCTCCGGTAATAGATTTTTTTGTTCAGGTATCCATCGCGTTGCTCGTATTTCCACTTGAAATATTGGCACGAAGAGGAATGCGAAAAATAAGTCGCGATAAAGATGCAGCGCAACAGTTTTTGAATGATAAAATAGAATAGGCATCGCAGACTTAATCTTGTCAATAAAATCTGTAATTTCACAGACCCTAAAATCAATACCCCGATGAAGTCATTAATTGCAGCATTCTTTATAGGCTTAATTATATGGTCTTGTACCAAAGCTCCTGAAACTAAATCACTGAGTGAACAGAATCCTGCCATGCCAGGCTTTGATTTGGTTGGTTCAGATCCTGCCGCAGTTCAATTGGCCGATAGTATTATGCATGCCATGGGCGGACGAGAGAATTGGGATAAAACCCGGTTTATTTCCTGGACCTTTTTTGGCCGCAGAGATCTGGTTTGGGACAAATACGATGGGCGCGTGCGTATTGAAAGTCAACCAGACAGCACTGTGTATCTGGTGAATGTAAATACGGGTGAAGGCCGCGTGAAAATCAAGGATACTGAAATTACAGAAGCAGATAGTTTGAAAAAATTATTGAACAAAGCCAAAAGTATCTGGATTAACGATTCTTATTGGTTGGTTATGCCCTTCAAACTGAAAGACTCCGGGGTAACACTTAAATACATGGGCGAAGACACGTTAAAAAATCAACGCTTCAATACCTTGGTGCTTACGTTTAGTCAAGTGGGCGATACACCGCAGAATAAGTATAAACTCTATGTAGATATCAAAGATAAACTGATTCGCTATTGGGCCTTTTATGCAGACGCATCACAACCGGCAGCTAACTTCATCAGGCCTTGGGATAACTATCAGCGCTATGGTTCCATTCTTCTTTCGGGCGATCGCTCTGACAAAGGCGGCCCGAACTACGTAAAGAATATTGAAGAAACAGACTTGCTGCAGGCCTTGCGTATTTCGGGGCACCGATGCCTGGAATTGATACATGCTATTCCTGAAGAAAAAGCAGATTACCGATATGCGGAGGGCAAGTGGACCATTCGCGAATTGCTTTGCCACATGATTGATGCAGAGCGAATCTTTGCATACCGCGCCTTGCGATTTGCACGAAATGATAAAACTCCATTGGCGGGGTTTGACGAAAATCAATATGCTCCCGAAACCAATGCGTCTGGAAGAAGTTTGCAAAAGTTAGCGGCAGAGCTGGCGCACTTGCGCTCATCCACTATCGACATGTTTGAAGGTTTTACACCAGAGATGCTCAACCGCAGAGGCA
>JALOMN010000311.1 GCA_025455445.1 Cyclobacteriaceae bacterium | reverse complement strand
GGATTTTTCTTGAGTTAAATAAAGACTCGCTTTCCGGTTTTCTCTATGAAGTGGCGAATATGAATTTTCTCTACTTCTGTATTGTGTTGTTTGTGATTTGTGTGATCGTGATAATAGGAGTAAGCTTTGCTACCGAAAAACCTTCAGAAGAGCAATTGAATGGACTCACCTATGCGACCACCGTGGCGGAAGATCGCGCGACTTCCCGCGCAACATGGAACAAGACTGATGTCATTCTCTCACTTATTGTATTGATTATTGTAATCACGGTGTTTGTTTATTTCTCACCGTTGGGCGTGGCGGGCTAACTTATTGGTTTGAAAACAAATTTATACTTCAAAAATCTTATTCATCAACACCCATTTTTCACCAGGTCTGGCATGTGGCAATGCTTGCTGATACTTCCACATTAATTCCTCCCATTGCTGTACTTTTGAATTATTCGTGTCCATGGTTGCTTTTCTTTCAAAAGAAAATTCATCAGATGTTTCCATAATCATAAACAGACGATTGCCCGTGCGATAAATTTCCATGTGCTGGATACCAGAATCTTTGATGCTGTTTAAAATCTCTGGCCATACCTCTTGATGATAGACTTCATATTTCGCTATAAGGTCAGGATCATTTATTAAATCGAGTGCCAGGCAGTATCGTTTGCTCATGTGCGTAGATCAGGATTGAACGATTGGTCTGTGTTCATGTCCTTTCAATCCGTAATACACTACAAACAGAAAGCAAATGAATGGAACAAAGAATGATTGTTGAATGCCGATAGTATCTGAAATTAGTCCCATGACAGGAGGTACAATTGCGCCACCTACAATTGCCATAATAATAAATGAGGATCCCAGTTTTGTATGTTCACCCAAATCTTTTACACCCAATGCGAAAATTGTGGGGAACATTATGGACATAAAGAAGTTGATGGATAATATTGAATAGACCGCAGTGCTTCCGCCAGCAAAAACACCAACCAGACATAAAGCTGATGCAACTGCACCGTATACTGTTAATATCTTTGTGTCTTTAATGAATGTCATAATCCATGTACCTAAAAATCTTCCTATCACAAATAAGCTGGTGCCTATAATCATGTAATTTTTTGACGCTACTTCATTACTTACTCCGGGTATCAGCTCTGTGATGTAATTGAGGGTAATGCCCCAGATGCCCGCTTGTGCGCCCACATAGGCAAACTGTGCCAGCACAGCCTGCATCAGATGTTTATGCTTGAAAATGGTTTTATCGAATTTCAATCCGGATGATTTTGCAGGCTCAGGCATCTTCACTAAAAAGAAAAGAAATGCTACAAATAAAACCGCGCCTGCAATTAACGTGTAGGGCAGAATGACTGCTTCGGCCGCTTGTTGTTTTTCTCCTGAAGTAGTCATCAGTCCTTCATTGCCTGCAAAAATAAATTGCCCAGCCAGCCACGGTCCTACAATAAGTGCTACACCATTAAATGATTGAGAAAAGTTTAAACGCTGAACCGAAGACTCTTTTTTACCGAGAATAGTTACATATGGATTTGCTGCTGTTTCCAGGAAGGCCAATCCACTGGCAATGATGTAAAGTGCAATCAGGAAAAATCCAAATGTTAAAGTTTTTGCAGCGGGAATAAAAAGAAACGCACCGGCAGCATATAATAGCAAGCCTAGCAAAATTCCTTTCTTGTAGCTGTATTTCTCCATGAAAAGACCGGCCGGAATGGCGATGGTGAAATAGCCAAAGTAAAACGCAGTTTCAACAAGCAATGCCTGTGCTCGCTTAATTTCAAAGACGGGTTGAAAGTGAGCAATGAGTGCGGAGTTTAAGATGTTGGCAAGTCCCCAGAGAAAAAATAAACTGGTAACAAGCAACAGTGGCACTAAATAACTTTTTGAATTTCCATTATCGAGCGACTGAGTTTCTGCAGATGGTATAGGCATAAGTTAGCTGATTGATCGATCAAGGTGTGTATATCCGCCATCTACAAAGAGCCATTGTCCGGTGGTATGGCTGGTGCGGTCGGAGAGAAGAAACAATACTGTGTTGGCAATTTCTTCAGGTTTCGTAAGTCTGTTTTCCAATGGAATTTTTTTGGAAACCTGCTTTAACTTTTCCTGAGGGTCGGCAAATCCTTTAAGCCACGCATCATATAATGGAGTGGCCACTTCGGCCGGTATCACGGCATTCACCCGGATGGAGTAAGGAAGAAGTTCTACCGCCCATTCGCGCGTAAGCGAAAGTATGGCTCCTTTGGCAGCAACATATCCCGAAGTATTTCCCTGCCCTGTAATGCTGGTCTTTGAACCGATATTTACCACGCTGCCTTTACTTTCTTTCAGATAGGGCAATGCATAATGCATCATGTAATAGTAATGACCTGCATTGTTATTCAATGACTGTATGAATTTTTCTGGAGAGCCATGTTCAAGTCCAATGCCATCGTTGAATCCCGCATTATTAACAAGCCCGTCTACGCGACCGAACTCTTCCACGATCTCATTCAGCACATCTTTGCACGCATTATAAGAAGTTAAATCGGCTTTGAATATATGGCTCTTCTGGCTACTGTCAGGAAGTGTTTTTACAGTCTCTTCACTTTTGTCGATGATTACGGTGATGGCGCCTTCTTCCACCAACGCTTTGGAAATAGCTTTGCCGATGCCTCGTGCACCGCCCGTCACGATTATAACTTTATCCTTCAGATGCAGATCCATGCTTAAAGATTGTAAAATGTTATTGCATTTTCACCCATTATCAATTGTTTTTCTGTATCAGAAAATGATTCGATAAAACTTTCTACGATACCCAGTTGCTCTTCATAGCGCGCAGCTACCAGGCACACCGGCCAATCAGAACCGTACATTACCCGATTCGCGCCAAATGAATTAATGACTACCTCGAGATAGGGTGCAAAATCTTTTTTATTCCATGATTTCCAATCAGCCTCTGTTACCATACCGGAAAGTTTGCACCACACATTGCTACACAATGAAAGTTCTTTCATCAAAGTACTCCATTTTTCAATTTCTTTGTTTTTGATAGTTGGTTTAGCCAGGTGGTCAACTACAAATTTTTGATTGAGATGTTCATTCACCAGCCAGAGTGCATCTTCAAGTTGATTTGGGTAGATGAGTATATCGTAGGTGAAGTTAAAATCTTTCAACGCATTTATTCCTTTCGAGAATTGGTCACCGCGCAGAAACCCAATTGGTTCAGCCTGTACAATATGCCGGAAGCCTTTTAGTTTTTGAAATTGTGAAAAGTATTCAAGTCTTTTTAATAAGTCATTTGAACGTAAATCTACCCACCCAACCACACCTTTTATAAAATCATGTTCATTCGCATGGTTCAATAAAAAGTTTGTTTCTGTTTCCGATTGGTCGGCTTGCACACTCACACAACCCTCTATTTTATTTTGAGATAGAATGGGTTTTAAATTTTCCGGGAAAAAATCTCGCTGGATAATTTTCATTTCTTCGTTGATCCAGGAATCGCGCACCGGATCAAATTTCCAGAAATGCTGGTGCGAATCTATTCTCATGGCGGTGTAAACATGATTGAATTAAA
>JALOMN010000031.1 GCA_025455445.1 Cyclobacteriaceae bacterium | reverse complement strand
CGCAGAAAGAAACCTCTTCTTCGCTCTTCACCATAGGTGGGCACCAATATGCCTGATGCACTTTTTCGTGGGGCAGGAAATATTCCAAACGCAAAACCCAATGGCGTTGGCACTCCATTGAATTCCATATAAAATGGACCTGATACCATTTTATCACCGGGTATTGCTTTCGTTTTTTTAGAAATGATTCGGAAGTGCGGATCGGCAAGATCGCACGTGGTGTATGCATTACCCACACTGAAGAGTTCATTCTTCTCATTCTTGAATACAGCCTCGCCATGCAGAAAACCTTCACCTTGTTTAGTTACAACTTCTGAAATTTTAGCCTTGCGGGTTTTAAAATTATAAATCATGTCTTTGGTTTCGTATTTCTCGGCACCATTGATAAAGATCGGGTAACCGTAATGACGACCGGTAGAATCCTGACGACTTTTAGCAGATATTGTTGACTTCTCGTAATCGATTATAATTTCTTCGGCCTGTAATTCGATATCTCCGTATTTAACTTTTGCTTCGCCATAAAGCCAAATCATTTTGGTGTTGGTGTTGGAGATGATTGAATCCGTGGCAGAGTAAATAATCGTGGTTGATATGTCGCTCTTTACAGGCGTTTTCACGGTGTCTGCTTTCGACTCTGTGCCCTTGCCAGCATTTAAGGTATCCTTTTTGATAACAGAGGTATCGGCCCGGGTGGGCAATTGTCCTGCAGGAGTGCGCAAAGGTCGTTCAACCTGAGAATAAACCAGTTGCCAGGGACTTAGCACTAAAAAATAAAAGATGAAAATGATACGCAACACAATAACAGGAATCTCTGATTTGATTTTCAGGTGTTTAGCTTTTAGCGAAAAATTTACAACTTTGTGTAAAGTTATTGCAAATACTTCAGACATCGTTACGCTTGTGGAGAATATCAGAACTAAGGTGCTCATAATAGCAATAACCTTGCTAAGTTTTTCGGCCAAAACACCAACCTACGACAATAAAATTGATGTGGTAGTGATTGATGCGGGGCACGGTGGGCACGACCCCGGAACTTCAGGTAAATCATTGAAAGAAAAGGAAGTAGCACTGAAAATAGCACTGAAACTGGGTAGTTATATCGAAAAAAATATACCTGGGGTAAAGGTGATATATACCCGTAAAGACGATCGCTATCTTTCACTGGATGAGCGGGCAGAAATTGCGAATAAGGCCAAAGCAGACTTGTTTATTTGCATTCATGCGAATTCACTTCCGGGGGCACCCGCATTCGGCACTGAAACGTATGTAATGGGTTTGCATAAAGACAAGAGCAATTTTGAAGTAGCTAAACGTGAAAATTCAGTAATTCTCATGGATGAAAACTACGAGGAACGTTATGAAGGCTTTGACCCTAAAAGTCCGGAGTCTTATATATTGTTTACCTTGAATCAAAGTGCCTATCAGGAAAGTAGTTTGAGGTTTGCAGCAAAAGTGGAAGAACAATTTAAAAACCGGGTAGGTCGCAATAGCAGGGGAGTGAAACAAGCCGGCTTTATGGTATTGTGGAAAACAACCATGCCCAGTGTATTGATTGAAACCGGTTTTTTATCCAATGCCAATGAAGAAAAGTATTTAGGAACAGAAAATGGTCAGGATATGATCGCCTCAGGGATCTATCGTGCGTTTAAGGAATACAAAACTGAAATGGAATCATTAAATTAAAATCTTGTGGCGAATAAAGAATTTAAAGTAGGTCTATTCATAGCATCAGGTATGGTATTACTTTACCTCGGCTTTAATTATCTGAAAGGAGTAGATTTTTTCTCTGCCACCAATAAGTACTATGCGGTATATGATAACATAGATCAGCTTTCGGTTTCCAATCCGGTGCTCGTCAATGGCTTTGCGGTAGGCAGAGTCAGTAATATAAGAATCATGCAGGAAAGACAAAATAAAATCCTGGTGGAACTGGACATAGATAATGAGGTTATTCTGGGTGATTCAAGTAAGGCAATTCTTAACAGCGATTTTCTGGGAGGCAAATCAATTCTGCTTTCGATAGGAAAAATAACCAGGCCATTAAAACCCAATGATACTATCCTGTCAGAGGTAGCCAAGGGTATGCTTGATGTGATATCAGAAACCGCCACCCCTGTTGCCGATAACGTTCAAACAACCTTAAGAAAATTAAACGCCATCTTAGATAACCTCACTAAAAATTCGCAGCAGCTTGAAACAATGTTTGCAAAATTTCAGGCAACACCGGATTTAGTAAATCAATCACTGGCGAATGTAAATGGTAGAGTAAACGAACTTTCACTTAGTTATCGCGAGGTAGCTACCAATCTGAATACCACACTTACTGATTTAAAACCTACACTCAATAATTTTAAGGTCATGTCAGATTCACTGAAGCGACTTGAATTAAATCAGACTCTCCAGCAAATGCAGCTAACCTTGAAAACCCTTACTGAATCAATGTCAAAGTTTTCTGAACGTGATAACACGATGGGCCGATTAATGACGGAAGATTCACTCTATGTAAACCTTAATAACCTTATCTTACGAATCGATTCTTTAGCGGTTCATTTCAATGAAAACCCCAAGCATTTTATGGCGCCACTAGGCAAGAGCAGTAAAAAAATAGCCAAGGATAAACGCAAGGAAGAAGAACAAGCGAAAAAGGAAACGAACTCAAATTGATTTATATTTTCTACAAACTAAAACAGGCACGCAATGGATCTGGAATTCAATAAAAACGAAGACCAGTTAAAACAACTGTGTGCAAGATTAAGGGCGAAGGCAGATAAAACCATGCTTGGTGGAGGCTCAAAAAAAATTGAGGAACAACACCAGAAAGGAAAATTAACTGCACGCGAGCGAATTCATTATTTAGTCGACAAGGGTTCTCAGTTTCTTGAAATCGGATTATTTGCAGGTGACGGGATGTATGCCGAACAAGGAGGTTGTCCTTCAGGTGGTGTGATAACGGGCATGGGTTTCGTGAAAGGCAGACAATGCGTGATCGTAGCCAATGATGCCACTGTAAAAGCAGGAGCATGGTTTCCAATTACTGCAAAGAAAAATCTGCGTGCCCAGGAAATTGCGATGGAAAACAGACTGCCTATTATTTACCTGGTAGATAGTGCCGGTGTATTTCTTCCTATGCAAGATGAAATTTTTCCGGATAAGGAACATTTCGGACGTCAGTTCAGAAATAATGCAAAGATGTCTTCGATGGGCATTATACAGATTGCAGCTATCATGGGCAGTTGCGTGGCCGGTGGTGCTTATTTGCCCATCATGTCAGACGAAGCCATGATTGTGGATAAGACGGGTTCGATTTTTTTGGCTGGTTCATACCTGGTAAAAGCTGCTGTAGGTGAAGATATCGATAATGAAACTTTGGGTGGTGCCACTACACACTGCGAAATTTCCGGAGTAACAGATAATAAATTTCCTAATGATGAAGCTTGTTTGGATCACATACGGAATTTGTTTGATAAGATTGGATCATCTGATAAAGCAGGGTTTGATAGAATCGTTGCACAACCACCTAAAGAAAATCCGCAAGAGATATTTGGGTTACTTCCTTCCGACAGGGTAAAGCCTTATGATATGTTTGAAATCATCAAGCGTATAGTAGACAATTCTGAGTTTGATGAGTACAAGGCGCTTTATGGAAAAACATTGCTTTGTGGTTTTGCCAGGGTAGATGGTTGGGCTGTGGGCATCGTTGCCAATCAGCGCAAAGTGGTAAAAACACGCAAAGGAGAAATGCAGATGGGTGGTGTGATTTATAGTGATGCGGCAGATAAGGCTGCGCGATTTATTATGAATTGCAATCAGCGTAAAATACCGCTCGTCTTCTTGCAGGATGTATCCGGTTTTATGGTAGGCAGCAAAGCGGAACATGGTGGCATCATTAAAGATGGAGCTAAAATGGTAAACGCCATGGCGAACTCTACCGTACCCAAGTTTACGTTTATCATTGGTAACTCTTATGGGGCAGGCAACTATGCAATGTGCGGCAAAGCCTACGATCCGCGGTTGATTTATGCATGGCCTACCGCACAAATTGCAGTTATGAGCGGAAACTCTGCTGCTAAAACAATCCTGCAGATTCGTGTAAGTGCGATGAAAGCTCAAGGCAAAACGATTTCACCGGAAGAAGAATCACAAATATTAAAGGAAATCACGGATCGGTACAACGAACAATTAAGTCCGTACTATGCAGCTGCACGGTTGTGGGTGGATGGGGTAATCGATCCGCTTGAAACCCGCAATGTAATTTCAATGGGTATTTCCGCGGCCAATCATGCCGCCATTGAGCGCTTTAATGTAGGGGTTATTCAAACGTGACAATCACTTGTAAAAACTAGTGTGTTAGAATAATTATTTTTTTATTCTTGTATTGATGACAGAAAGTGAGTTAAAAGCATTGGTTTCTCTTTTAGACGATGACGATAAACAAGTTACCGCTCACGTTGAAGAAAAGATTTTATCAATAGGCAAAGAAGCCATTCCTTTTTTAGAAAAGGAATGGGAGAGCTCGCTCAATCCAACTGTGCAGAGCCGCATAGAAGAATTAATACATACGCTTCAATACGATTTATTGAGAGAGCGTCTCAAAGAATGGTATCAATCAGAAAATAAAGATTTACTAACCGGAATGTGGCTGGTTGCCACCTATCAATATCCTGATTTGGAGTTAGAAAAGTTAAGGCAGGATTTAGAGCAGATTTACTACGACACATGGTTAGAATTCAGACCGGATTTATATCCGTTGGATCAGGTCAAACTAATCAATAGTGTATTTTTCAATAAGCTGAAATTTGGCGCCAATACAAAAAACTTTCACTCTCCCGGAAACTCAATGATAAACATTGTGCTGGAAAGTCGTAAGGGTAATCCTATCACATTATGTGTAATCTACATGTTGATTGCACAAAAGCTTAAGCTTCCGGTGCAAGGTGTGAATCTTCCCAACCTCTTCATTCTAACATATAAAGATGCAAATCATCACTTTTATATAAATGCCTTTAATCGTGGACTGATCTTTTCGAGGCAGGATATCGAGAACTATATAAATGAATTGCACCTGGTGCCTCAAACTTCATTTTACGAGGCATGCACAACTCTCGAAATAATTCAACGAACACTCAGAAATCTCGTGCTGTCATTTGAAAAACTGGGTGAGCATGCAAAAGCTGAAGAAGTAAAACTTTTGCTTGTTGAAATATCGGGTGGAGGTGAACTTGGTGTGTAATCGATAAGTCTTTTTATTCAACAAGTGTATGCAATACATCATGAGGTATTTCGTGCCCTCCCTCAAACGCTATGAGTGTTGGTTTAATTTTTAAGCGTTCGTGTATGGTTGTCATTTCATTTAACTTTTCATCACTAAGGTAGGGATCTGATTTACCCATCACCACCATCACCTTTTTATTTTTAAAAATTTCTGAAGCTGCTTCAAAATTCATGTCTTCCGGCAAGATACCACACCATGTAATTAATTGATCAAATTTAATATGTTTGTCAATAACCCATCGCGCAGCCGTAGCTGCACCTTGCGAAAAACCAAAAACCGTTATCATTCCATTAAAGTTTTTCGGGACACAGCGGTCATATACTTGATTTAAGTAATTCACATAATTTACAATATCGGTTTGCCTGTTTTCCCGCGTCATCCAGGTGGCTCCTACTCGTTGATTGCCAGATCGGCTTCTGGAGGTAACATCTTCAAGGTAGAATTTTGATAAGCCTTCGGGAGCAATAACATAGATGCCTTCTTTTTCAAGCGTATTAAATTTCTTAATGAAATATTGGGCAAGCTGGCCATATCCATGCAACACGAACCAGATATTCCGGGTGTTGGCGTTCAGGTTTCCTAACGTATAGTATCGTGCCTGAAATTCAACTTTTAGTGTATGTTCGGTGGTAGCCATAAGTGTAAATAAAAACGGCTATCGGATTAACACCAATAGCCGTGTGATAAAAGTTAGTGAATATTATCTCTTAAATCCCATGGCACTTCCGCCACAATGGCCTGAGGGCTCATCAAATGTGTACTGAATATAATATATGCCGGTAGCGTTGCACGGAAAAGAGATGGCAGATACATATTGTCCGCTGATTTTATTTGAGGCGACTTTATTTCTTTCCTTGTCGAAAATATTAACTACGATACCATCCGTTGCGGCACCGCTATTACACAGGTTAATAAAATATTGTGTGCCCTTGGTAAATACATAGCTGTATTCGACTTTATCTTTCGCAGTGCCATCTATTTTATAACTCTTTAAAAAGTTAAATCCGGTTGTAAGTTTAGGCACGCACTCATCGGCAAAGCTTTCGGAGTTGCATGTTTGAGGAACATCAACGGCACTGATATAGAAAAAAGCTAAAATGACAATTAGAACGAGGTTGATTTTCATAATCACCGGTTTATTTTTTTAATTGATAATTTTATTTCTGATGGTGTTCACTAAATCCTGAATCTCTTTCACATTATCAGGAGTAATATCAATAGTAGTAGAGCTGTTGTCTTTTATTACGGCAACGCCATTCACAATTTCCATCGTAGATTCTTTATAGGTGTAATTAATCACCACTTTTTCATAAGCGGTTTTTAATAACTTCAAGTCTTCTGAGATACTGGCCATATTTGCATCGTTCTCATAAAAGCTGAAAAGTAATAAGATTTGCTCCAGAATAATTTTTTGTTCCCCTATTGTGTCGAATAATTCTTTAGTTGGTTTTTTTGCTGCGGTCTGGCAAGTAATCTGCATGGCTTCGAGCCATCCACCGGTAAGCAATAGCACACTTAAGTTGTCACGCCCCTGTGATTGCAGGTAATGATTAATTGAGTTGAAGTTCTGGGTTGTAATCAGCAGAAGCGAATCAAGGTTTTTGCTATTGGAGGCAAGGCGGGCAATAGTTTCCACATCAAAAAACTGACCGATATTTAAATCATTGGCCAAAGATTTAATGGTTGTGATATACTTAATGCCTTGTTGACTTTGACCAAAAATATTGGTGTATCCTAAGTCTGTTCCATATATACCCAGATTGATTGCCTTTTTGAAGTTGGTGTTGTACTTCGAGGCATTGTCAGTGGAGTTTAACATCGCGCTGTTAAAGACTGAGCCGGTATGCTTAAGGATAACGGAAATTTCGAGGGGGCTTGGAATCTGGTTAAGTATCGAGTTGATAAGTTGTTCATCAACGCCACTGGCAGAAGCGTTGTTCTCCAGGCTTTCAAGAAATTCTTTGTCTTCTGTCTTTTTTTCTGCGGAGCAACTGAAAAGCAGAATGAAAATGAGTGTTACGATGCTGATTCTCATTGGTTTGTTAAAGGGTGTTCTAACAAAAATACAAATTCGGTTGGCATCAGCAAAGGCCTTGATACAATACTATCAGAAGGTTAGTGAGCTATTCTATCCACCAGTCAGGCCAGCAGGTATTGTGCTCTCACATGCTTCGCATTTCAAATGGTATGGTAACCAGTTCTGCCAGTTCCTGTCCCATTTCTTCCATATCCTCATCTTCATCAGAGAAATTCCAGACCACCCTGGCATTAGGAACTTTCTCAAGCTGGTTGAAAAGATCAAGAAATTGCTTGGAGGTGTCGGTGTTCAGGTACTCAAGTTTGATCACCAATTCTGTTTGTTTCGCTGGATCTTTGCTGTATTTACTCAACCAATCCAATACCGGTTTGTAAAATGTTTTAGCATCATCCACCAGAGATTTTCCTTCAATCAGCAACGTACCGGTTTCCTTTGTAAAAGTGATTTGCGGAGTTGTTTCTGTGCCTGTTATAACTAAGTTTTCCACGGTGCGAATGTTAAGGTGAAATTCAAATTAATTCAAAATATTTTCTTGATGGTTACTTTAATCAATCAGATTATTTCGCTTGAATGCATAGGGTAACATGTCTTGTGCCGAAGTGCATTTGAGCCATTCGTCCGAAGCGCTGTGCATTACTACTTCAAAAGCCTGTTCTTGCCGCTCTTCAAACTCACTCATCACTTGCCTGCAGGCTCCGCATGAGGTAGCCGGAACCAACTCTTTGTGATTCTTTCGATGTGCTACCACCGCCATTTTCATGATCTTGCGGGCAGGGTATTGGGTGGCCACCGTATAAAGCACTACACGCTCAGCACACATGCTTAGTGGATATGATGAATTTTCCTGATTAGAACCCGTTACAAGGGTACCATCGTCTAAGATCACCGCAGCTCCAACATGAAACTTTGAATAAGGAGCGTAGGCGATGTGAGCGGCATCTTTTGCTTTATGCACCAGGTACTTTGATTCAGTATCCAGGTCATCAAGATGTTTAAATGTTTGAATATTTTTCATAGAGAGCTCCATTTAATCCGTGTCTGCAATTCAATAATCTTTAAGTTATGCTATGAACACAAGAAAGGTAAGAAACTCACGCTACACACGAAAATATTAAGAGATAAATCCATTAATTTCGATTTTCTTTTAGATATGAAACAAAAATCAATTCTGGTGCTTGGCGCAGGACGCTCATCCACTTCGCTGATACACTACCTGGTTGCTCAGGCATCCATACATTCATGGATTGTGACGGTGGGCGACATCTCACTCGCAGCAGCTCAGGCACGGATTGAACCCTCTCCTCATGTGAAAGCGATAGAGTTTAATATCTTAAATGAACAAGCGAGCCATCAGGCTATCGCACAAAATGATGTAGTAATCTCATTAATGCCGGCAAATCTGCATCCGCTGGTTGCCAAAATTTGTCTCCTCTATCGCAAACATTTGCTTACCGCCAGTTATGTGTCAGATGAAATGAAATCTTTTAATGAAGAGGCAAAGTCGCAAAATCTTCTTTTTTTAAATGAGTGTGGACTCGATCCGGGTATCGATCACATGAGTGCGATGCAGATTATTGATAAGATAAAATCAGATGGAGGAGAATTAAATTCATTTGAGTCATTTACGGGAGGGTTAATTGCACCTGAAACGGATCCGTTAAACCCATGGAGATATAAATTTACCTGGAATCCGCGCAATGTGGTAATGGCCGGACAAGGCACTGCACGCTTTCTTCAGGATGGACACTATAAGTTCATTCCTTATCAGCAATTATTTAACAGGATTACTCCTGTAGTTGTACCTGGCTTTGGAGAATATGAAGGGTATGCGAACCGGGATTCATTAAAATATCTTGAGACTTATGGTTTACACAACATCAAAACCATGCTTCGCGGAACGTTGCGTAACAAAGGTTATTGCAGCGCCTGGAACGTATTGGTTCAGTTGGGTTGTTGTGACGACAGCTATGCAATGGAAGGTGTAGAGCAAATGACTCATATTGAATTTATAAACTCATTTCTTGTAAGTAGTAATACTCAACATACGGTCGATGCAATTTGTAAATTGTTTTCACTGGCAAAAGACGGGCAAGAAATAACCCGATTAAAATGGAGTGGATTATTTTCTGATGAAAGGGTAGGTTTAACAAGTGGCACACCGGCACAAATTCTTGAGCATATCCTTAATAAAAAATGGAAACTTGCACCAGGTGACAAGGATTTTATTGTAATGTGGCATCGCTTTCTGTTTAGTCACCGCGGTCAACAGAAAGAAATTCAGTCCTATCTTACGGTAACGGGTGATAATGAAATACAAACTGCCATGGCTAAGACGGTGGGCTTGCCTTTAGGAATTGCCGCCAGGTTATTACTACAAAATAAAATCACCAGCAGGGGAGTAGTGATACCGGTAATGAAAGAAATATATGAACCGGTTCTTCATGAGTTAAGCACATTAGGTATCACAATGACAGAGCGCGAAATTCATTAGCGTTTTAACCACACCATCAGTGGCAACGAACAGAAATAGATTCCGGAAATAAGAGATGAGCCTGTAAGGCCATAGCACAATGCTGTTTGCAGTGCATAACTGATTGGTACTATGAGCATGCCAATGGCATATTTTAGTGAGCCGATAAATTGTGGATCTTTTACTTTGTTTTTCAATACCCAGTGAATAATACTTCTGGGAATTAAATTATTCAGGCGCTCATACCAGTATATGGGATTGATGTTCACCGAATCGGAAATGTCAGTTTTTTGTGCGGTAGAAAATGTATCCGGTGCGTGTGCTATAAGTTCCTGATCTGCTTTAAGTTGTTCTATCAGATCGTTTTTAATGATGCGGTTAGCATTGAAGTAAGCATATTTCTGGTCATAGTGGTCGGGGTCGATGTGCAACATCAGTGGTTTTAATTCTTGTGCCGTTTTGCTCAGAATAGCATCAAGATTCTCCTGATAGTTTTTTGCTTCATCCCAGATTTCATGCACGGTGATGGCTTTGCCAAAGGTCACTAATACGCGCGAGCGAAATTCTGTAAGTGAATCATACTGTAAACCAACTGGTACAATCTTCACGTTAAGTTTGCCATGATTTTTTTCTTCTGCAGCTGCTGCGATGCGCGCTAAACCTTTCTGTAAAGGGCGTAGGTAAAATTTATCATTATGATTTCCTTCACCAAAAATTAAGATAGCATGTCCTTCTTCAAGCAAGTTCACACAATTGCTAATCATTTCGTCATTCTTGCGGAGTGTACTAAATCCATCGCGGAAGCGATACACAGGACTCATGCGCAATAATCCCAGTATTTTCTTTACAAAAGGTTTTTCAAAAACTCCGGCCCGTGTAAGAAACCATGGGTCACGTCTTGTGCTGCAGGCTAAAACAATTGCATCGAG
>JALOMN010000030.1 GCA_025455445.1 Cyclobacteriaceae bacterium | reverse complement strand
GAAAAGGAACGTTGAAATGATCAAAAACCCCTTTGAACTGCAACCAATAAACCAACTCAGCTGGCCCACCCGTATAGGCCAGGTTAGGTAAAATTATTTCCTGATATAAAGGCCTGAGCACCACATTAGGGCTTAATTTTTCAGGCTCCTGTTCGATTATTTTTTCAATTTCCTCTTTAGAAAACTCAATCGCAGTATCCACTACTTTAAATCTGTCTCCTTTCAGCTCAAGACGACTTCTCAGATTTTTGTCGAGGTAAAAGAAGTTGATGTCGCGCGCAAATACCTGCGTATGGTAACCGAGTGATTCAAGTTGCTGATTTTGTGTATCAACAAGTTGCTTGGTTGTATGATTAAATAAATCATCGCGCATCACGGGGCTCAATAATTTTTTCAAATTGCGATCATCGGCATCTACCACTATCAAACCTTCTGCACCAAATAATTCATTTACATAGTAACGTACCGCGTCACTAAGTGTATTATGATTAAGGTATGCATTTTTAAAAGCCGAAATCTCGCCCGGTACTTCATCGATGAGTTTTTTAATTGTTTGTGGATTAAATCTTCCCACGGCACCTTGCTGATCGGTCTCCCAGGTGTATTTCTTTCCGTAAAGTCTAAAGTATTTTATTTCGTCATAGTCGTGATCTTCTGAAGCCATCCAATACACAGGCACAAAATTAAAGTGCGGGTAATGTTTCTTTAATTCTTTACAGGCGTTGATGACTGTAACGATTTTAAAAATGAAGTAGAGTGGTCCGGTAAATAAATTAAGCTGATGCCCTGTTGTTATCGTAAATGTATTTTCGTGCTCAAGAAGTTTTAAATTATTCTTCACCGCTTCGTGTTGCGATATCTTTTGATATTGTGTCTGCAGCGTGGATGTAAGTATGATGCGATTTTGTGAAGGAAATGACTGCTGTTTTTCTTTAATCTGTTCTGCAAAATTTGCCACTACCGGAAATCTCGAATAAAACTTTTTCAACACATCTTTCTGTTGAATATAATCAATGAAAAAGCTTGAAAAGGAATGTGTTTCTTCAAATGCAATTTTTTTCAGGCGCATGATCAGCAGGCAGTAGTAGATATAAAAGACATGACCAAATTAACGATTAAGGCTACGATATGTTGAATATTTTTTGTGATTGGTAGCAGGCTTGTTAATAACTTGTTAAACCGGTTTTGCTACCAGGTCAAACTCAGTTGCATTCGTCACCTGGGCCATCACAAAGTCTCCAATCCGCAAGTATTCATGCGTGCCATCCAGTAACACTTCATTATCAACTTCAGGCGAGTCAAACTCAGTACGACCAATAAAATTTCCAGACTCTTTACGATCAATCAGCACTTTATAGATGTTCCCAATTTTAGCCTGGTTGAGTTCAAGGGAAATTCCCTGCTGCAACTCCATAATGGCATCGACACGTGCTTGCTTAATCTCATCGGGTATGTCATCCGCCATGGAATAAGAATGTGTATTGTCCTCGTGTGAATATGGAAATACGCCTAAACGATCGAAGCGGGTGGTTTCCACAAACCTCATCATCTCTTCAAAGTCTTGTTCAGTTTCACCCGGATGTCCTGCGATGAGTGTAGTGCGAATAGCAATGCCAGGTACTTTTTCGCGAATGGTTTGCAGCAGGGCCTCGGTTTTTTCTCTTGTGGTGCCGCGTCTCATAATCTGTAACATACGGCTTGCACCATGCTGTAAAGGAATGTCCAGATAGTTACAGATGTTAGCGCGTTCGGCCATCACATCCAATGCGTCTAACGGAAAGCCTGTGGGGAATGCATAATGCAGACGAATCCACTCAATGCCCTCTACATCCGAAAGCCTTTGTAACAGTTCAGCAAGATTTCTTTTTTTATATAAATCCAATCCATAATAAGTTGAATCTTGCGCGATAAGCAATAATTCTTTCGTTCCTTTTTTGGCCAGGTTTTTTGCTTCCAACACAAGTTCTTCCATCGGCCGCGAAACATGTTTACCTCGCATGAGAGGGATGGCACAGAATGAACAAGGCCTGTCGCAACCTTCGGAGATCTTCAAGTATGCGAAATGACTTGGATTTGTAAGGATGCGCTCACCTACTAATTCATGTTTATAGTTTGCGTTTAGTTGCTTTAGCAAACGTGACAAATCGCGGGTGCCGAACCAGGCATCTACCGCAGGAATTTCCTTTTCAAGATCTGTTTTATAGCGTTCAGAAAGACAGCCCGTCACAAATACTTTTTCTACAATGCCTTCTTCTTTCGCATCCACATATCGCAGTATTGTATCAATTGATTCTTGCTTTGCATTGTCGATAAATCCGCAAGTGTTAATTACCACAATGTTGGCATCGTCTTTCTTTGACTCATGCACAGCATCGATATCGTTGCCACGGAGTTGGGTAAGCAGCACTTCGGAGTCTACAAGATTTTTTGAACAACCCAGTGTTACAATATTTACTTTAGTCTTTTTAGGTCCTTTGGTTTTCACGGCTAGTTAAATAAGGTGCGAATTTACTAAAAATACCCTGCCGGAAATTCCGGCCGGTAAGGGCTTCGGTTATATTTGCACATTCAACTCAACTACCAGCGCGTGCGAATTGTTCAGCTTATTTCATTGATTTGTCTCTTTTCGGGATGTTTAAATGAGCCAGACTGTCAAATCACCAACACTAACCTGGTAAAAATTGCGTTTAAAATTAATTCCAAGACACCACGGGAAATCACATTTGATGAAATCACCGTATCGGGGTTAGACGATAAGTTTTACACCAACGCGAGGGTGTCAACAGTAGAGTTGCCGGTAAGCCCGGTGGTACCGGAAACTACAATTACGTTTAAATTTGAAGGCCGCACAGAAACAATGACGCTTACCTATTTGATGATTTCGCGGGTGATATCACCAGATTGTGGTGCCTACCTATATCATGAAAATGTGTTCGTGAAGGAATCATCATTTGATGAAGAAAGCATCATATTAATCAGCGATAAATTACTTACCAATGTCACTGTCAATATTGAAGTATATAATCAGTAGCATCTTTTTGCTGTTGATGGTTGTATTGGCACCAGCCCAGTCAAAGAAGGATGCCCCGGCTGATTCATTGCGAAAATTACATTGGCCGACTGGCCTGCGTATTGGCACAGACATTATAGCGATTGGAAAAAGTGTTTTTAATAGCCCGCTTGAAAGTTGGGAAGTAAATGCAGATGTAGACTTTGGTCGTTATTATCTCGCGCTGGATTATGGCAATTGGTCGCGCACGGAAACGCTGTTTAATGGAGATTACAAGAATGAAGGTGCCTATTGGCGTGTGGGTGTAGATATTAATTTTCTGCTCAAGGATCCGGATAAAAATATGGTTTTTATTGGCTTTCGATATGGACAGGCCACGTACGATGAGTATTTGAATTATAGTTTTACCACAACAGGATATGGTGATCAGCAAAGAGATTTATCTAATGAAGATGCGCGTGGAAGTTGGGGTGAAATGACCGCAGGGTTGCGCGTAAAAATCTGGAAGGGATTATGGATGGGCTACACAGCCCGCATGAAATTTTTACCCGGCACAAAAGGTGTTGGTTCACTCGAGACTTACGATCTGCCCGGCTATGGAATAGCTTCAGACAATGTGTACTGGGGATTTAATTATCAGTTGTTCTGGCGCATCCCATTTAAGAAGCAACAACAACTTGTAAATTTAGAGTTAAAGTAAATCAAGATGGTAATTTTCGCGTGTGTCTATTTTTCCGTTTGCCTTGTGTTGGCTTATTGGACAAGTAAAAAAGGAAGAAACTTCTGGACGATATTTGCTATTGCAATTCTACTTTCCCCGCTATTCCTGGTTGCCACGATGTGGAAGCCAGGCAAATCAACGATTCTGAAATAGCGAGTCCACAAATTCTACTTTATTAAACACCTGAAGGTCATCTACCTTTTCGCCTACGCCAATGTAGCGCACAGGAATTTTAAATTCATCGGATATACCTATTACCACGCCACCGCGCGCGGTGCCATCAAGTTTTGTAATAGTGAGACACGTTACTTCTGTGGCTTTGGTAAACTCGCGGGCTTGCATTACCGCATTTTGTCCAGTGCTTCCGTCAAGCACTAACATTACATCATGAGGCGCACCGGGCACTACTTTCTCCATCACGCGCTTGATTTTAGAAAGTTCGGCCATCAGGTTTATTTTGGTGTGAAGTCTTCCTGCGGTGTCGATAATAATCACATCAGCACCGTTTTCTACTCCATATTTTATGGCATCAAAGGCAACGGCAGAAGGGTCAGTGTTCATGCCCTTTGCAATAACCGGCACACCCACACGTTCACCCCATAATTTTATCTGGTCTACAGCAGCTGCGCGAAATGTATCGGCTGCACCCAATACTACACTTTTACCTGTCTTTTTAAATTGAGCGGCCAGTTTGCCAATGGTAGTGGTTTTGCCAACACCGTTTACCCCTACCACCATGAGCACGTATGGCTTCACATTTACAGGAATACTAAAATCGTGTTCGTCTTTTGAATTATTCTCAGATAAAAGTGAGGCGACTTCTTCTTTTAAAATTCTGTCGAGTTCACCTGTACCCAGATACTTATCGCGAGCCACCCGCTGCTGAATGCGTTCAATTATTTTGAGGGTTGTATCTATACCTACATCGGAAGAGATTAGAATTTCTTCCAGATTATCGAGTACTTCATCATCTACCGTAGATTTTCCGGCAATGGCTTTCGTGAGTTTTCCGAAGAAACTTTCCTTAGATTTTTGAAGCCCCTGATCAAGGGTTTCTTTCTTTTCTTTAGAAAAAAGGCCGGATAAAAAGGACATGGCTATTGGGGTGTGTTTGGTGAACGATAGTGCTAAAATAAAAAAGTCCCTTCAAAAGGGACTTTTTTATTTATCGGGGTCAATGCCAGAATTACTTCTTAGCAAGCGTTTCCTTTACTAAATCTGCTGGCACAATCTCTTCTTTGAAGATATAAGCACCTGTTTTTTCAGATTTAACTGCGCGAATCACTTTTGCGTAGTTTTTTCCATCGGTCTTCTTTAGCGAAGCAACAACTTTCTTTGCCATGATTACTTAATTTCTTTGTGTACGGTATATTTTTTCAGAATGGAATTGTATTTCTTAAGCTCAATACGCTCAGGAGTATTCTTCCGGTTCTTGGTGGTAATATGACGGCTCATGCCTGGCATGCCGCTGGTTTTGTGCTCGGTGCACTCTAAAATTACCTGTATTCTATTTCCTTTCTTTGCCATAAAGCAGATGTTTTAAAATTAGATAGCCAAGGTGCCTTTTTCACGGGCTTCCTTTAATACGGCTGTGATACCCTTTAAATTGATGGTTTTAATCGCTTTTGTAGAAACCTTTAGGGTAATCCACTTATTTTCTTCAGGAATAAAGAAACGCTTGGTCTGTAGGTTAGGGTAGAATCTACGCCTTGTCTTATTGTTAGCGTGTGAAACATTGTTACCTGACTGTGGCCTTTTTCCTGTAATTTGACAAACTCGCGCCATAAAAATATTGATTTAGCCCCTTTTAAAAAGGGATTGCAAATATCGGGAAAACCTGCCCAATTATCCAAACCTACTTAAAAGAAAGCCTGTATGATTTTTAATATCCCACTACAAAGTGAAAATATAGGCCTGAGAATTAATTAAAAACTGCTCAATTGGCAACTAAAGGTCTCTTTTGCCAATTCTTGAACATTTTAAAGCGTCTCAATATCTTAAGTAATAATCTGCAAGCTGAAAATTCGTATAAATTTTAAAGCTTCCAAAAGCACTTTTAATCGGTTTAGCCCGGTTAATTACCAAATACAGAACGATTTTTCGGCCACGTGTCTATGATAGGTTCAAAGTGAAATGGCTGATTCTGCCGGGCGCCTATTCCTATCCTAGACAAGGTTTTTAGTACGGATGACTATTGATACCCTATTTGGTGGGGGTAAAAAGGTTGTCAAAAAGTGAGCGAGGTGTAATATTTGTAAAATCATCAATTACCATATCTGCATGGCTGAGTTCTTCTTTGGAATGCGTGGTGGTAACGCCCACAATTTTGGCTCCGGCCCGTCTGGCAGACTCTACCCCCGAAAGAGAATCTTCAAATACAATACAGCGCGCAGGCTCAAAGCCCAAACTATCGGCAACCTTCAAGTAAATCTCAGGGTGAGGCTTACCATGGTTTACGTGCGACTCATCTAAAATCACTGAAAAATATTTTTCAAGTTGTGTATGCGCAAGCACATAATCCACATTGCTGCGAGGGGCGGATGTGCCAATGGCTGTTGCGATATTGTTTTCTTTTAGTAGATCAAGAAATGACTTAAGACCCGGAAGTGCTTTGATGTCATTTTTATACAATTCACGAAACAGCCCTTCTTTTTCTTCTTCGTAACGCACCAGTTCTTCAGTGGAAAGTGGCCCGAATAGATTTACAATCCATTCTTTGTTTGTGCGGCCATAAATTCTTTTCACCAGTTCTTCATCACTTAAATGATATCCATATTTTTCACAAAACTGACGAAGTGAAATTTTGTGGAATGGGTTACTGTCGATGATGACACCATCCATATCAAAGATTACCGCAAAAGAATTCATAAGAGTAAAGTAAGTGTTATTGCACGATAAATTTTTTCCCTACGATTTTACCATTGGAGGAAAACCGTGCGATATAAATTCCTGGAGGCATACCTGAAATGGTGATGGGATATTCCTGGTTGGCAGGTATGGATATTGGTTCGGATATTTTCTGACCCAATAAGGTTAAGAATTGCACACTTACAGTGCGATCCGCTTTAATTTTAAAATTTCCATTTTCGGCTACAGGGTTTGGAAATAAATCTATGACGGGTTCTTCGGGCAATTCTCTGCCACCATCGTTTTTTAAAATGTGAATACCTCCAAGTGCATTGCCCACAATAATGGAAGGCTTATCTGTATTAAATATATTCACGATTACAGGCCAACCTCTTCCGCCAAGGTTTTTTGATGTGTATTCTGCTTTTAGTGGATTATATACAAGGTTTTTTATCGGCTCTATGCTGGTGCTCTGCGTCCGGTAATCCGGGTAAACCGAAAGAAACCCTTTCTGGTCTGCAAGTATCAAATCTGCCTTTCCATCCGCATTTAAATCACCAGCGGCCAGTGCCGGGTTTTGCCTTTCAATACTTGTGCCCAAACCTAAGAAACTAGTATTCTCAAGCACATAGTTAGTTTCACCGGCAGGCCCTTGGTTTCGCCAATATTCAATTGCTCCGGTGGATTTGCCCACCAATAGATCAGTTCGGCCATCAAGGTTTACATCTTCAATTAATACGGTTTCATTTTGCCCCAATGTGAAATTTGTTGATTGCAGTGTTTGACCAGAAAAATCATGACCATTGTCGCTTTTATTGGCCACATAGTATAATGCGGTTATTCCATTTTGCGGACTAGTGCCCGTGAAGACAAAATCAATTTTGCCATCACTGTTCATGTCTGCAAACTGGAGTTTGACATTGTAAAAATTGGTGATTGAAAAATTCAGATAATTATCTGTGATGAATTTGTATTTGGGTTGGGCAGTTGTACCCATGTTTTCATAAAAGGTTATGGCACTTGCAAAATCCTGATTCGCATAATTACTGATAAAAAAATCAAGGTCACCATCACCATCTGCATCCGAAAATGAAGGCACTGCATAATCACCCACCTCAATTATTTCATCCTGCAGAAAATCGGTTTTTTCAAAAGTGAATTGTGGAATTTGTGATGTGCCTGTATTTTTATAAAGCCACATTGAATTTTTAAAATCCACATTCATAAAATTGCGCGCATAGATATTAGGTGATGAAACCAAATCAGCGAGTCCATCAAAATCTACATCTTCCAGATAGGTTGCCGGAAAAATCAAATAATTAATTGGTTTGGCAGCCGGAAATCTCACCGCATTGGTCATCAATGCCTCCTCGGCAGTGCCTTCGTTCTCCAATAGATAAACTTGTGCACAGTTTTCTTCAGAGTAGAGTAATTCTTTGTCGCCATCGTTGTTGAGATCAAGCGTAAGTAATGCTTTGCCACCGGCATGCTGCGTGCGGCCCCCATTAAATTCTGCACAGGTTTCGCCAAAGGCAAAGACACCACAATTGCATTCTTCAAAATTGCCAAAAGTTTGAGTGACCCGCTCCAACTGTAATGAATCGCAGGCGCCTGTTCGTTCCCTGCTTAAATTCTTGTGATATTCTACGGTGCCGATGCCCACAAAACGAACATTTAAAATATCCAGGTCACCATCGCTATCGATGTCATCAATTACCGGAATGTCTGACTCATTTACTTTCAAATTCACATTACTGGTAAACCCTTTGGTGAGCAGCGGTAATCCTGAATTAAAAGGTCGCCATTTAAGTGCCTCACCGGGTTTGGTACTATTTACAAATACCGCTATTCCGAAAGGGTCGCTGGTGAAAATATCTTTCTTGCCATCGCAATTAAAATCACGCAGCAGCATCCATTGGGTTACTTCGCCCGGAAATAGATCTTCATATTCTGGTGCATAACTATACTGATTATTTTTTGATAGAAAAGTAAGCACCTTGTTGGCGGTGCGATCGAATAACACCAGATCAGGTTTACTATCGCCATCCAAATCCATCGTATTTATCTGAACCGAATTTAGTCCACCACTCCAGGGCATAATTAGTCTTTTGCCATTCACTTCTACTTCAATTTCCTGGTTGATTTCATAGGTAAATTGTGCCCGGGAAAGGAATGAAAAAGTCAATAATAAAAGGCAGAGGGCAATTCTCATGAATTAAATATTCGATAATAATAACGTTGACCGGCAGTCACCTGTTATCTTGGCGGCAAGATAGTTTAGGTTTACGATAATCCATATGCAAATAGAAGCTCTCTATCAGTTGTTTATCGAATCAGGTAAAATTTCTACCGACACCCGCCAGATAGCGGAAGGTTCAATCTTTTTTGCACTGCGCGGTGATAAATTCAATGCTAATGAATTTGCACAGCAAGCGCTGGAAAAAGGTGCCCGCTGTTGTGTGGTAGACGATGAAAGGTATGCTTCAGATAATCGTTGTCTGCTGGTGACCGATGTGTTAACTACTTTGCAGGATTTGGCGCGTTATCATCGCACTAAACTTACTATTCCTATTGTTGGATTAACAGGCTCAAACGGAAAAACTACCAGCAAGGAGTTGTTGCTTGCTGTGTTAAGCAAGAAATATAAAACGCATGCCACCAAAGGCAATCTGAATAATCATATCGGTGTGCCGCTTACCATTTTATCAATCGATCATTCTTATGAGATGGCAGTGGTGGAAATGGGGGCCAATCATGTAGGTGAGATTGCTTTATTATGTTCCATTGCAAATCCTACACACGGATTTATCACCAATATTGGTAAAGCACATATTGGCACATTTGGCGGATTTGAAAATATCATTCGTGGTAAATCAGAATTGTATCAGCATCTGATCACAAATAATGGAACGGTGTTTATTAATTCACAGAATGACATCCTGGCGAATATGGCCAAACGGTTTAAGAACCCTTATTTCTATCCTGCTGAAGGAGATTATTTTCAGGCGAAACTGATTGATGCCGATCCGTACATTCATTATCAATCAGAAAATGGTGAAGAAGTTCAAACTCAGTTGATGGGTGCCTATAATTTTGAAAATATCGCAGCAGCGCTTTGCATCGGAAAATACTTTGAGGTGGATTCACACGCGGCAAATCGTGCGGTGGCCGAATATATTCCTGCTAATATGCGTTCTCAGATTGTGAATAAGGGCACGAACACGATTATTCTGGATGCCTATAATGCTAACCCCAGTTCGATGGAAGCAGCCATCAATAACCTGGCGGCTATGAAGGCCTCGAAAAAGGTTGCTATACTTGGCGATATGTTTGAGCTAGAAGAGGAGGCAGTGAGAGAACATCAGCGCATTGGCGAATTAGTAAAAGCCAAGAACTTTTATCAAGTGTATTTGTGTGGTAAGCTGATGAAATCAGCCAAAGAAATTTTTAATGAAGCGCAGTACTTTGAAACAAAAGATCAGCTTGCAAAGGCTCTGAAGGAAAATCCAGTTCAGGGTGCGACTATTCTTGTAAAAGCATCGCGGGGTATTGGACTTGAAACCGTAGTGGAGTTTTTATAAGAATGAGTGTTTCAATTTATGCAACCGGCCACGAAACATTTGTTTTATGCTGAATGTTTTACCCTGAATAAGGTCATTATAAATTTCAATCAGCAAAACCATCAGTAGGAAATTTCGGATAGTTAACTTCTCATTTAGACAACTGAATTTAAACACTCAGAAATATGGATTTCAAGATAATCTTCACCTTTCTCAAATCAATTAAGAAAAATAATAACCGCGAGTGGTTTGAAAAGAACAAGCCGAAATACATAACTGCCAAAACGCATTTTGAAGATTTTCTTGAAGCATTGCATGCCGAGCTGGTGAAGTTTGATGAGAGCCTGGTGGGATTAAATCCACGCAAGCAAGGATTTCGCATCTACCGGGATGTACGATTCAGTAAAGACAAGCGACCTTATAAAATAAATATGGGAGCGGGTTTTTCAGAGCATGGCAAGATGGATCAGGAGCCGGGTTATTACATTCACCTTGAGCCGGGCAACTGTTTTATTGCGGGCGGTTTTTATATGCCCGATGCAGAGAAGCTTTCAAAGATCCGTCAGGAAATTGACTACAATGCACACGATTTTTTGAAAATACTTAACGATAA
>JALOMN010000029.1 GCA_025455445.1 Cyclobacteriaceae bacterium | reverse complement strand
TGGTAAAGCCGGAGTGATCGATAAAAGAGGCAGCCCTGTGTTAAAGTTTCAATATGACTCTATCGCCTATCTTGAGGATAAAAAATTCATGTTGTATGCCAATGGCAAAAGCGGATTAGCCGATGAAAAAGGTATCATCTTAATCGATCCGCGATTTGAACATTTGCAACTTCTTGATAACACGCTTGTGATTGCCAATAGCTCAGGCAAATACGGTGTTATCACCACAAACGGATTTAGTGTCATTCCATTGGTTTATGATTACCTGACTTTCAATAAAAATCGCAATCAGTTTATAGCATTTAAAAAGTCTGACTGGAAAACTCTTGAACTAAAATAAAAACGGGCCTTTCGGCCCGTTTTTATTTTTCGATTAACAAATTATTAGGATGGGCTTTGCGGTGAATTTTTACCAGTGCCCGATATAGACTGACGCATTTCCGTGTCAGCCTGCACATTCTGCATCTTATAATAATCCATCACACCCAGATTTCCACTAATAAAAGCTGCGGCAATTGCCTTAGGAATTTCTGCTTCAGCCTGAATAACATTCGCACGAGCTTCCTGTGCTTTTGCAATCATCTCCTGCTCTAACGCTACGGCCATCGCTCTGCGCTCCTCTGCGCGTGCTTCTGCTACCTTTAAATCTGCTGCTGCCTGATCGGTTTGAAGTTTTGCACCAATGTTTGCGCCTACATCTACATCGGCAATATCAATAGAGAGAATTTCAAACGCTGTGCCTGCATCCAAACCGCGCGACAATACAAGTTTTGAAATTTTATCAGGGTTAGCAAGTACTTCTTTATGTGATTGCGCTGAGCCTATAGAGGTAACAATACCCTCACCCACACGAGCAAGAATTGTATCTTCACCGGCACCACCCACAAGTTGTTGGATGCTGGCTCGCACCGTAACACGTGCAATTGCTATCAACTGAATTCCATCTGCGGCTACAGCTGCTACTTTTGGTGTGGTAATCACTTTTGGATTAACGGATATCTGCACAGCTTCAAACACATCACGACCGGCAAGGTCAATGGCAGTGGCTTGCTTGAAATCAAGATTAATATTTGCTTTTTCTGCAGAAATCAATGCACGAATTACATTAGGCACATTACCTCCTGCCATGTAGTGTGTTTCAAGTTCATTCGTGGTTACTTTCAATCCGGCTTTGTTTGCTGTAATCAAAGAGTTTACAATAATGCCGGGTGGTACCTTTCTAAGCCTCATCCCTATTAAAGAGCCAAGGGTCACTCTTACACTGGCAAAGATGGCGTTGATCCAGAGACCAACTGGCACAAAATACATGAATAGAAAAAAGACTATTACTGCGATGAAAACGAAAAATATTAACACTAATCCTTCCATAATTTTAATTTATTGGTTCTACGATTATTTGATTCATAAAAATTTTTGTAATCCTGACACGGCACCCACTGTCAACATACTCACCATTCGTTTTCACTTCATACAGTCTCTTACCCAATTCTGCTTTACCAACAGGGCGCAATGCAGATATGGCAGTACCTTCCTCACCCACCACTAACAAGTCAACCTCACCTTCATTTACCTTGCTGGTAATCGAAGACTTGAGAGCAAATCGACCCCACACATTTGCTTTAAACGCAAAATATAAAATCAATCCAGAAGCAACACCCGTTGCGCCCAGCGTTATCCAACCTGTTTCAGATCCAAAATAACTGTAGCTGTATCCAATACCAAAAAGCAAGAATAAAAAACCAAGTACCCCCACAAGGGTGGTGCCTGGAACAAACAGGATTTCAACCACAATTAAAATCAGGCCGAAAAGAATAAGTGATAGTACGGTAATCCATTCAATCATGTGGCCTGTAATAAAATACCATTATTAAGATTTAATTCGTTTTTAAAGGTAGCTAAAATTTTAGTCTTCGGATTTTTATTTTTTAATATGCCCGTGCAAAAAGTACTCTTTTCGAAGATGGTTTGCCGGAATACACACAAGTACCTTCTTCCTCCGCAGCATCCAATGGAATGCAGCGGATAGTAGCTTTAGTTTCTTCTTTTATCGCTGCTTCCGTTTCACTGGTTCCATCCCAATGCGCAGACACAAAACCACCTTTTTCGTCTAATACTTTTTTGAATTCTTCATATGAATCAACTGTGGTAGTCATCTGTGTGCGGAACTTAAATGCTTTCTGATAAATATTATTTTGAATATCATCCAGCAGCGCAGGAATGTTGGCAGCTACCTCTTCCATTTTCATCAGTTGCTTTTCCTTTGTATCTCTGCGTGCCACTTCTACCGTTTTATTTTCAAGATCGCGCGGTCCAATAGCAATGCGCACGGGCACTCCTTTCAATTCATATTCAGCAAATTTATAACCTGGCTTGTGTGTATCACGATTATCGAATTTTACCGAGTAGCCCTGTTGGCGTAAATCTTTAGCAATAATTTCAGCTTGTTCAGAAATCTTAAGTAATTCCGCTTCATTTTTAAATATCGGCACAATCACTACGTGTATGGGCGCAAGTTTGGGAGGCAACACAAGTCCATCGTCATCTGAGTGCGCCATAATCAATGCACCAATCAGGCGGGTGCTTACTCCCCACGAAGTTCCCCAAACCAATTCCATTTTACCTTCCTTGCTGGTGAATTGCACATCAAATGCTTTTGCAAAATTCTGACCCAGAAAATGTGAAGTTCCTGCCTGCAATGCTTTACCATCTTGCATCATCGCTTCAATGCAATAAGTGTCAATCGCTCCCGGAAACCTTTCTCCTTCCGATTTTTTACCCTTGATCACCGGCATTGCCATAAACGTTTCTGCAAACTCTGCATACACATCCAGCATTTGCTCAGTTTCTTTTATCGCCTCATAGGCTGTGGCATGAGCCGTGTGGCCTTCCTGCCATAGGAACTCAGCCGTGCGTAAAAATAGGCGCGTGCGCATTTCCCAGCGCACTACGTTGGCCCATTGATTGATTAATAATGGCAAATCACGATAAGACTGAATCCACTTCTTATATGTACTCCAGATAATAGCTTCACTGGTAGGTCGTACTACCAATTCTTCTTCAAGTTTGGCGGCTGGATCTACCATCAGTTTACCCTTGGCGGACGGATCCGTTTTAAGGCGATAATGTGTAACAATGGCACATTCTTTGGCAAAACCCTCTGCATTCTTTTCCTCAGCTTCAAACATGCTTTTAGGTACAAAAAGCGGGAAATAAGCATTTACGTGGCCAGTATCTTTAAACATCTTATCTAATGCCTGCTGCATTTTCTCCCAAATACTATAGCCATAAGGCTTTATCACCATACAACCTCTTACATCTGAATTTTCTGCTAAATCTGCCTTTTTAATTAAGTCAATGTACCATTGTGAGTAATCTTCACTGCGGCTAGTAATCTCTTTTCCCATCGGGTATGAACTGAATTATTTTGTAAATTTGTAATGTCCGGCAAATATAGAGCAGGATTACCTTTCAGGACTTGGTTTGAGAGTAATTTTAATTGCCTTATTGGCATAACTACCAACCCTGTTAAAGTATCAAATGCACGCTTTTTACGTTAAACTTGTTATAAAATAGAGTGTGGGGTTGTTCGTTAACATTTTAAATTAAAGAATTATGAAAATCAGAATCGCTTTCTTGACTTTACTATCCATCGTAACAACAATGGTAGTGTCTGCCCAGGTGGTGGAGTATGACGACATGTACTTTAATTCTAAAGACAGGGTAAGAGTTGCTGCTGCAAAACCAGTTAGCATGACACCTGCACAGAAAGAAATGAATCAGGTGGCTACGCCTATCAACCCAACCGATAGCTATTCAGCGCGCAATGTAAATCCAGAATATATTTCTCAAAGCAAAGTAAACACCTCAGGGGTGGAAGAAAATGTAGCTTATTTCTCTCCGGATTACACACCCACCGCAGTAAATCAAAATATCTATAACAACGCCATTCCATCCAATAGCTTTTATGGCAATCCTTATAGCAATCCATATAACTATGGCATGTCAACTTTTGGAAGCCCCTACGGCAGTTTCTATCCCTCTTATTCGGCATTCAGCCCTTATGGATTTGGAAGCATGTATCCTTCAGGATGGTCTTCATTCTGGAATGTGGGTATGAGTTTTGGCTATGGAAGTATGTGGGGTTCACCTTATATGGGAATGGGAATGGGTTGTATGACCTGCATGAACAACGGATTTGGTGGATTTGGTTGGAACCCATGGGGCTTTAACAATTTCTATCCGGGCGGTTCAGTGATTATCATCGATAATAATACTCGTCCTGTTACTTATGGCCGAAGAACTTCCCGCAGCACAGATGTTAATAATCCTGTGTATAATAATAATCGCGCGACTACCGGAACGGCTACCACATTAGTAGATGCAAATGGAAAAGTACGCGGCTCAGGCGGCAGAACAACAGCGGGTAACGAACCTGGCAGTTACTATCAGCAAGGATGGAGAACCAACACCGCCAACAATTCGGGCGCTGTTAATACAAGCGGCACATCACGTTCAGGCTCACAGAGTAATTGGTTTGATAATAGCTCTCGCAATTCTAACAGCCGCAGTTCAGACTCATTCTTCAACTCATCAGGGTCTCGTAATTCCGGTTGGTCATCAGGCGGAAGCAACAGCAGCTTTTCGGGTGGCAGAAGCAGTGGTAGCTCAAGTAGCGGTTCATCTGGTGTGAGAAGAGGCCGGGATTAATCAGTAATCAACTTAAAAGACAGGTATGAAATCGTGGGGCAATTGGCTCATTGGCATAGCTTTATTTTTTCCAATCCTTTCGTTGGCACAAAGCACCACAGAAACAGCCCTTTTGTTCAGTCGCACGAAACCCGGTGGCAGCGCCCGCATACAAGGCATGGGCGGTGTGCAGACCAGTTTAGGTGGTGACTACAGTTCGGCATTCTCAAACCCTGCAGGCTTAGGCATGTTTAACCGCTCAGAGGTAAGTATTACCCCAGCTTTTTCCATTACAAAAAATACCTCTGATTATTTAAATAATTCTAACACAGAATCCGCATCAAGTTTTTCAGTGCCTGGCTTCGGAATAATTTTTCAGAGTGATAAAGATAGCAGAGGCGGATTTTTAAGCGGCTCATTTGGAATTAGTTTTAATCGCACCAATAACTTCAAACAAAAATTCAGTTATATCGGCAGAAATGATAAAAATTCAATTGTTGATTATTTTATTCAGGATGCGAATGGTCTTTTTCCAAGTGATTTAAAGCCAGGAGGTGATTATTTTAATACCCCCACAGGTCTTGCCTACAATAATTATTTAATTGAAGATTCCACTTTCCTTAACCCAAATGCTTCTGAACAGGATTACCTTTCTGTAATTGGCGTGTTTCCTACCAACCCAAATGATGTAAGACTGGTTACGCAACAAGAGCTAGTAACGTTTGAAGGAGCACAGAACCAATGGAGCTTTTCTTATGGAGCCAACATATCTGATAAAGTATTTTTAGGTGCCGGACTTGGGTTGGCCACCATACGCTTTACATCCACAAAAACCTACCAGGAATCAGATTACTTTTTTGTGTTAGACCCTACTTTCAATCCAGTAGATAATATGGTATTGACTGAAGAACTACGTATAAATGGATCGGGCATCAATGGTACGTTTGGTATGATTGTGAGACCTATTGATATGGTACAAATCGGAATATCATACGCTACACCCACCTCTTATAAACTCACGGATAGTTACCGCGCAACCATGAATACGAAATGGAATAATTTCGATTACTTCGGTGACAATAATCCACTTAATAATGTAAGTGAAGAAACCGATGAACTCATCAGCGAGTATGATTTGAAAACTCCCGGGCATTTGAATTTTGGTGCAACTGTATTTTTTCAGAAAAGCGGATTTATATCTGCCGATGTTGAAATGGTGAACTACGGAGGCGCAAGATATTCTTCCAACATTTCTGGTATCAATTTCGATTCTGATAATGAACGTATTGATGAACTCTATAAAAACACATTTAATTATCGCATTGGTGGTGAGTATAGATTAAACAATGTGAGGTTACGGGCTGGATATAACTACATGTCCGAGCCGTTTACCAGCGAGCAAAATGGTATCAGCAGAAAAATTACTTCTTATACTACCGGCATTGGTTATCGCACACAAAAGTTCTTTGCCGATTTTGCTTTGGTGTTTTCACAAGGAGAAAATTCTTACAGACCCTATCGCATTAATTCTCCTGATAGCCCTCTGGTGCTGTTAAATACTAAGTCTACGCTCGGCATGCTTACGATTGGGTTCCCTTTCTAATCAAGGTCTTTTAGTAGATGCAGAATGTCATTTACAGAAATAACTGATCCAGAAATTTTCTGCTGAGATTGGTTGTAAATAGAAATGCGTTGCGAACGTAAAAATTCAATCTGATCTTTTAGTTCATCAGGAGCCAGCCTTGCCAATAGGGGCCTTTCTTCCGTATTTGTTTTTTGAATTCGATTTGCAATTTCACGGGCAGGCACATCTAAAAAAATAGTTATCCCCTGCTCATTCATGAATTTCATGTTGTCGTGAAAAACAGGTGCACCACCGCCTGTCGCCATTACAAACTTTGGCTCGGAGCTGGTTAATTGGTGTAAGAGTTCAGATTCTATCTTTCTAAAAAAAACTTCTCCTTTTAATTTAAAAATTTCTTTCACAGGAATGCCCTCATGCCGCTCAATCATTTTATCAAGATCAATAAAAGGAAGATGTAGGATGTCAGACAGCTTTTTTCCTAAAGTTGATTTTCCACATCCCGGTAAGCCGATTAAAAAAATCTTCATCGAATCAAACTCAAAATCTGATCGGCAGAAGGAGTGTCATTATGATGCCAATTTCCCAGCACGGTACCATCTTTCCATAACGCAATACCCGGATTAGAGCGAATAATCGTTTTTAATACCGTGGCATCCGCAAAGTAAAAAGGCACGGCTAATTGATTCTGATGACGAAATTCTTCTGTGAGTTCCGAACCTGAGGAGGTGAGAATAAAACAATCTACTTTACCATCAAGTGTACGCGTTAAATCGCGTATGAGAGAAATGTTTTCTGTTGAAGCCTTTTCAACATTGAAAATCACGATCAGTAATTTTGAGCCTTCAAAAGTATACTGTGTCATATCCTCGCCTTCCGGACTGCTTACTGAATAATCTGTAATTTTTGGTTTGATCTTATCTTCATTAAGCACTTTTGATGAAATGTATTTGTAACCCTCTTCTGTTATAAAGTCAGGGGATGTTATTTTTTTACCTTCATATTCAAACGTATATTCTATGATAGGTTGTTCACCGGGTAGCATTTGAGCAGGTATATTATTCCCTATCCGATAAGCTCTGAAATCAATAAAAGGCAAATGTCTTATCGCATAAATACCCAGTGCAATGCACACCACAATTGAGAACGCTACAATTGAATTTCCTATTGATGCGGTTAAAAAGGATTTATACTTTTTCCGATACCAGAAAAGGTGAAGTACAAATATCATCAACACAATATCTTTGGTAAACGATTCCCAGGGTGTGAGTTTGATCGCATCACCAAAACACCCGCAATCTGTCACCTTATTAAAATATGCTGAATAAAAAGTAAGGAACGTAAAGAAAGTCATCATTAATAAAAGCAACCATGAGGAAAGATTCATGCGCCAGAACAAAAGAATAGCCACACCCAACACTACTTCCAGCACAATCATGATCATTGCAATCTCCAGCGCCCAGGGAATAAAATAATGAAAGAATGATCCGAAGTCTTCCGCGAAAACCTCGAAATACTCTTCCATTTTTATTTGTGTGCCGATGGGATCGTTGAGTTTAATAAGCCCTGAAAAAATCAGAAGGCCACCCACAAAAAATCTTGAAAACTGGTCAACTATTTTATTAAACATTATCCTTCAACTTAATTAAACAAAAAATCGAGTAGTTAATCATATCCTGGTAATTTGCTTTTACTCCTTCGCTTACCAGCGTTTTTCCGGCATTGTCTTCAATCTGTTTTACGCGCAGAAGCTTCATTAAAATGATATCGGTCATTGAACTAACGCGCATATCACGCCAGGCTTCTCCATAATCGTGGTTTTTATTTTGTTGCAGTTCAAATGTTTCGTTCACGGCTGCATCATATAATGGCTCAAGCTCTTCGAAACTCATTTCCATGTTTGAAGAATCCTCCAGTTGCATCTGAATCAAAGCAATGAGGCAGTAATTGATAATTCCGATAAACTCACCTTCAATTGGGTCATCTACTTTTTGCTTACCCTTTTCCTGAATGCTGCGAATTCGCTGTGCTTTAATGTAAATCTGATCAGTAATGGAAGGCAACCTGAGCACACGCCAGGCAGTTCCATAATCATGTGTTTTACGTGCGAATAAAGCTTTGCAGGTGGCAATCACCTCTTTATATTCGTGTACAGTTTTCTCATTCATAAAGTGGTGCAAAATAAGATATTTTCAGTCAACAAAACACTTCAGATTCGAGGCAAGATTCTCGATCTGACTACACCCAAAATCATGGGTATAGTGAATACTACTCCTGATAGTTTTTATACAGGCAGTCGCGCCAATGCAGAAGTTGAAGTTTTAAAACTGGCAGAAAAGATGGTGTATGAAGGTGCCACTTTTATAGATATTGGTGGTTATTCTTCAAGACCTGGCGCCATTGATATTTCAGCTGAAGAGGAATGGAAACGAGTAATGCCTTCAATCACAGCTATTCGAAAGGAATTTCCAGAAACAATCATTTCTATCGATACATTTCGCTCCGTCATTGCCCGCAACGCAGTTGAATTAGGTTGTGATCTGGTCAATGACATATCAGCTGGCCAACTGGATGGCGATATGTTTCGCACAATTGCGGCACTTCAGGTACCCTATATTGCCATGCACATGCGCGGAACGCCACAAACTATGAAACAACTGACAGCGTACGATAATCTAATCAAAGAAATCATTGATTACTTCCATAAGATTATAAATACACTTCATAAACAGGGCGTAAAAGACATTATAATTGATCCCGGATTTGGTTTCGCTAAAACGATCGCGCAAAATTTCGAACTACTAAATAAATTAAATCAACTTCATATTCTTGAAAAACCCCTTTTGGTTGGCTTGTCAAGAAAATCGATGATTTGGAAGACGCTTAAATCCTCGCCAGAAGCCGCATTAAACGGAACAACTGCCTTGCACACACTTGCCTTGTTAAAAGGAGCTTCCATTCTGCGTGTCCATGATGTAAAAGAAGCAAATGAGGTTATTGAACTTATGAATATGTTGCCCGCACATGAGTAAATCAGAATGACAATTAACTGAATATCAAACGCTTTTTTAACTTTGTCTGTAATGGCAACAACACTGGCACTCAATATTGGTTTTCTCGAAGTAGGCTGGGTAGACCTAATTGATGTTCTTTTGGTGGCGGTGTTACTATACCAGGTATATAAACTCATACGTGGCAGCTTAGCCATGAATATCTTTCTAGGCATTCTCTCCTTGTATCTTATCTACCTGATTGTGCGTGCAGCACAAATGGAGTTGCTTGCCACCATTCTGGGTCAGTTTATGGGCGTGGGTGTTTTGGCCATGATTATTTTATTTCAACCTGAGCTAAGAAAATTTTTATTATTAATTGGTCGCACCACGGAAATCAATCGCGAAGATTTTTTTAAATCAATTACTAACTGGCGCAACGAACATGACGATGACTTTGAAATATCTGAATTGTTAGAGGCGCTGAAAACGCTGAAGGCAACTCACACCGGTGCGCTCATTGTATTTACCCGCGACATTGAACTTAAGTTCTATTCAGAAACAGGCGTTCCATTAAATGCTGAAGTTTCCAAACCATTAATTCTTTCCATCTTCAATAAATACAGCCCATTACACGATGGGGCTATCATTATATACAAAGGAAAAATCAAAGCAGCTAGAGTTGTACTGCCAGTAAGTGAGAATGACAATCTGCCTCCACAATACGGCTTGCGCCATCGCTCTGCATTGGGTATGAGCGAAATAACTGACACATTAGTAATTGCGATATCAGAAGAAACCGGTCGCCTGATTCTTGCCCGCAATGGAAAATACCTACGAGCATTAAAATTAAAACAGGTAGAGCAACGTATACTGGAATACCTCCATAACAAGGAACCAAAAAACTGGGACGAATTAGTTGAAGAACCAGAGCCAATTGAACAGAATACAAAAGTTTAGGTAGTCCTATAAGTTAGAATTCATTTTATGCGTATTCCATTTACACTGTTGTGTTTTTTTGTCAGCTATGCATCATCGCAGTGTCAAACATTAGAAACTGTACTGCAAAAAGGACATGAACTTGCCGTAATTGCTGTTGCAATTAGCCCAGATAGTAATTATGTAGCCACCGGCAGCCGTGACAAAACTGCCAAACTATGGGAAGTGCGCTCTGGTCGGGAAGTGCGGAGTTTTCTGGGACACGAAGCATCTGTAAACGCTCTTGATTTCTCTTCTGACGGAAAATATCTAATCACCTCTGGCGGAGATAAAACAGCCCGTATTTGGGAAGTTGCCACCGGTAAAGAACTCTACAAAACTGAAGCAGCAGATAAACTTCTTACCGATGTTGCAATTAGCAACAACAATCAGTTTTTCATTGTTGCAGGTTACCCTGATACAGCAAGTGTGTACGACATGCAAACAAAAAAACTGATCGCCAAACTGCCGGTAAATGCAGACCAGGGTCGAGGCTATGGTGTGAACATCGCAATCAGCAAAAACAAC
>JALOMN010000310.1 GCA_025455445.1 Cyclobacteriaceae bacterium | reverse complement strand
CAATTACTGCAGAGTTTCTACCAGTTTGGGTGCGTGCAAATATTCGGATGGGGGCACACCATATTGCTTCTTAAAAGATTTTGAAAAATAGGATTGGTCCTCAAAGCCAACGGCAATACCAATTTGCGTGACAGAATCGGCCTGACTCGTGAGAAGAGCAGCCGCTTTTCGTAAGCGTATATTGCGTATGAACTCGCTTGGAGGAAACCCGGTGATTGCCTTTAGTTTGCGGTGCAGGCTGGCCCGGCTCATACCCATTGCATCGGCCATCTGGTCAACACCAAATAAGGGGTTACTCATGTTGGATTCAATAATCTCCAACGATTTTTTTAATAAAATCTGATCGTACGATTCAACGTTTCCATCTACACCTGTAGCCAAGGCTCCTTTATATTTTTCAGAGAGTTCTTTGTGTTGGGCAATGAGGTTATCAATCTTTAGATTTAATATCCTACGTTTATTACGTTCACGATAGCGTTGGAAAAAATAAACCACCAGAGAGATGCCTGTAACCAGCATAAAGGCCACCACCCATAGGTTGGTCCGCAAACGTTGTATCCGGTTATCGCGCTCCAATACTTGAATGGCTTGATTTTTTTTCTCGGTTTCGTAACGGGTTTCTGCTTCGGCTATTTGCGTGGCACTTTCCTCGGAATAAGCACTATCGAGGTATTGATAAGCCATATTGCTATATGCCAGTGCCTCTTTATAGCGACCCCTGGTTTCTTCCAGGAGAGTCAGTTTAGAGTACGCCACTTCAATGGTTCTTTTAAATCCGATTTCTTTCGCCAGTGCAAGGGCCTTCAATAAACTTGCCTCAGCTTTATCATAGTCACCAATAAGCGTATATAAATGCCCCATGCCATCCAGGTTGACAGCAATCAGTTGCTTTTCATTCATCTCCTCAACGAGTGGCAGGTTCTTTTCAAAACAATCAAGAGCCTCTTTATATTTTTCTTGATTGGTATAGATGATGGCCATGTTGGTATAGCACTGGCTCAGACCAAAGCGGTCATTTATCTTTTTCCTTATTTCTAAAGATTTATTGATGTATGCTAATGCCTCATCGAATTTGCTGAAACTGATATGAAGCACACCCAGTGAGTTGAGAGTACCCGCCATATCTTTCTCGTTATTAATTTTTTGATAAACTTCAATGGCTTTGCCATAAAATTCCTTTGTCTTTTCAAAGTCCGCCCGCTGTCGGTGAATCGAACCTAACGTCTGATAACAATTACCCACACCTTTTACATCGGGAATTTTTTCAAAAAGCTGGAGAGCCTCGTAAACCAGTTCAGTGGCCTTATCATACTCACCTTTGTTCATATAATAGATGCCGATAGAGCGAATTCCGGATGCCTCTCCGCTTTGATAGTTTATCTTTCTCGCTATTGTGATGGCTTCTTCTGCCATCGCTTTATGTTTTTCCGGATAAGAGGTACTCTCGTGCCAACAGAGTTGCAGAAGAATTCGAACGCGCAAAGAGTCCTCCTGTGGATTATTTTCCAGACGGGCATAAAGGCTGTCCACCACACTTTTTTGACCGAATGTAACTTGAGCCGCAGCTAATAGTAAACAGAGAAGAAGATTACGCATAAGACTCAGCCTTTAAAAAACAGATTGACTTTTTGGGGTTCAACACATCGGTTATAACCAAAAATAGGGTTTTTGATACGAATCTACCTGATGTTGTCAAGAAATTACCCGTGATTAGCATTGTAAGGAAGATAGATTTGTAAAACCAGAACTCCAATTGTTCACTCTTATCAATCCTTTTTAAGAATACGCTTTAACAAAAAAATCAAACCATAATATTATGAACCGATTTCTCCTGCCATTGCTGCTTTGCAGCTTTTTAACCCAGGCGCAAAACATTTTGCGCGTGAACAACAATGTGGGCGTAAATGCTCCATACACTACCATTTCGGCTGCTATTGCCGCGGCAGGCGTCAATGACATTATTATGGTGGAAGGTTCTATTTTGGCCTATGATAACTTAACCATCAACAAGAAGGTGACCATTGTGGGGCCGGGGTATTTCCTTTTAGAAAATCTGAATCTCCAAGGGAGTCATTCATCTGCTTCACTATCGCTTGTTTCACTCGGTGCAGGCTCCGATGGTTCTTCCTTTTATGGTTTGAATATCACAGGGAATATTTCAGTACCGTCCAGCACTGTTGTAAATAATCTTACTATTTCCAATTGTCGGTTAGGAGCGTTTAACTCTAATGGAAGTGGTAATAATTATTTCATAAGTGGATGTTACATTACTGGTAACCTTATTTTTAGCAACCTGTCTAACAACACGGGTGTCACCCTTTCTAATAATTACATTGGTGGCTTTGGCCAGGGTGGTGGCACCACCCTGGTCACGCTTACTCATAACATCATTGCTATTAGCATCTCGTCATCATATAATTGCGACTTCTATAATAATATTTTAATAGGACAGAATAACACAAGCAGATATTATAACAGCATTATCAAGAACAATGTATTTACCACAACGCAGGCCTCTTTAGCAGGCGCGGGATCCCCGGTTGATGGAACAAATATTTTCAGCGCACTTACAACCGACCTTTTCATTGGCCTCACTGGCAACACTACCGACACACAATGGAAACTGAAAGCCGGCTCACCCGCCATTGGTGCCGGCATCAGTGGCGTGGATTGCGGCATGTATGGAGGCAATACTCCGTATCGTCCATCGGGCATTCAGTTGGGCCAGCCCACCATCAATAGTTTCAACGCTCCGGCCAGCGTGCAACAAAACGGAACGCTGAATGTGAAGGTGAGTGCGAAGGTAAATTAATACACGTTTAAAAAATCCAAAAAGCAAAAACTCCTTTTTATGAAAAATAAAATATTGATATCAATCATTTTTATTGTTTTGATTACGAGCAATGCACAAGCACAAACCGTGCGCAGAGTAAGCAATGCACTAAGCGCTGGCGCGCCATACACTACCATACAAGATGCACTTAGTGCAGCTGTGGATGGTGATATCATATTGGTGGAAGGAAGCCCTACCACTTATACAGGAGCAATTTCACTCACCAAGCGAGTAACCATTCAAGGGCCGGGATATTTTCTTGATCAGAACACAGGTCTGCAAGCCAACTCCAATACTGCTGTTTTAGGAACTATTTCATTTGATGCTGGTAGCGCGGGCAGTGTAGTAAGAGGTATTCGGACAAGTGGAATTACTATTAATGCATCCAATATTACCTTTTCAAATAATTACATCATAGGTGGTTTAACCATTGCCGCTGCAGTGAACAATATTGTTATCTCAGGAAATTACTTCCTTTTTCTAAGCGCAAGCTTTCGGGTAAATGCCAATGTAACCAGCCTGCTTATTTCAAATAATTATATGGGAATTGGTTTCATTTTCGACCCTTCTGTAACGGTATTAGCAGTAGTTACCAATAATGTGATTGTACCTCAGAATAACTATATCCAAAACTCAACCATCGCAAACAACATATTCCTAACAACCAGCACCGCCCTAATCGATGCATCCAATTCCACAATGCAAAACAATTTCTTTGGAAGCGCTTCTCAAGCGGGTGCTGATGCAAC
>JALOMN010000309.1 GCA_025455445.1 Cyclobacteriaceae bacterium | reverse complement strand
AAATATAAAAACAAATACCGGTCAGATACCATGCGGTTGAAAAATCATGACTACGGTTCGGATGATTGGTATTTTGTTACCATCTGTACAAAAAACCGCAAACGGTATTTCGGGGAAATTATCGTTGATAAAAACATCCAACAAGGGACGCAATATTTTGCGTCCCTATTACAACCAACGGAAATCGGAAAAATTGCCCATCAATATTGGTTGGAAATCCCCTATCATTTTCCATTCGTGATATTGGATGAATTTGTGATTATGCCTGATCATGTGCATGGTCTTATCTATTTCAACAAACCGGATTATTCCTACCGGATTCAACACCCAAATGAATTTGGCCCGCAATCAAAAAATCTGGCATCGGTAATCCGTGGGTTTAAGGCAGCCGTAAAAAAATATGCTACGATGAATGACATTCCATTTGAATGGCAGTCGCGTTATCATGAATATATGGTGTGCAAAGAGGTTAGCCTACACCGCATCAGAAAATATATTCAGAATAATCCTGATAAATGGGCGGTTAGCTAATGTGTAACAGATCAGCGGAAATATGTACCTCAACTGTCACACCGGCCTCAGCTTTAAATACGGCACGCTGCCCATCAAAACTCTTTTTGAAGAAGCGAGGCGCTGCGGTGTGCATAAACTTGCGCTCACTGAAATCAACAACGTAGCATCTTATCTTGAAATGCTTCGCCTTTGCGAAGAAAATAAACCGCACGACACCGGGCTCACCAAATACGGCAAGCCTGCCTATGAACTAAGCATTGCAGTAGGAATCGAATTCAGAAATGAAACGAATCTAACTTCCTCACCGGATACTGAAAAGCCAGGCGAAAAAACAGAGTTAGGTCTGCTCTACATCGTAATTGCTAAAAACAACCGCGGCCTTGAATCGATCAACCGTTTTTTGTCTTATCACAATCGCGAAGGTAAACCACTGCCAACACGTGCGCCCGAATTCAACGAAGCTTTTGTAATCTATCCGTTTGGAAAAATTGAACCAGACATGCTGCGTGAAAACGAGTACATCGGTGTGCGCAGGCAGGAGTTGATTCAATATATAAATCACCCGCTGCGCGAAGACTATGCCTATAAGTTTGTGGCACTGCACCCGGTTACATTTTTGCCACCCGAAAAAAGTAAAAATGGTAAACTGGTTTATCGTGATCATAATGCGCATCGGCTGCTGCGATGCATTGCACATAATTTACTGCTGAGCAAACTGCCGGAACATTTGCAGGCAAGTCGCGATGAATACATGCTTCCTGCACCGCAATTGGAAAAGCAATTTGAACAGTTTCCGGAGTTGATTTTAAACGCACAGTCCTTATTGGATCAATGTTCAATCGACTGTAAAATGGGGGAAGACAAAAACAAAAAAGTATTTACCCACAGCGCCAAAGAAGATCTGAAGCATTTGCGCGAACAAACGGCAAAGGGTTATGCCATGCGCTATGGCGAAGACAAAGCCATCTGGAAAGATCGTATTGAAAAGGAATTGAACATCATCAAAACCAAAGGCTTTACAGCATACTATCTGATAGCATATGACCTCATTCGCTTTGCCAAAAAGAAAGGATATGATTTTGTAGGGCGTGGCAGTGGGGCTAACAGCACGGTGGCGTATTGTTTGGGTATTACCAATGTAGATCCCATTGAACTGGATTTGTACTTTGAGCGCTTCTTAAATGAGGAGCGCGTGTCACCGCCTGATTTTGATATTGATTTTTCGTGGGATAACCGCGATGCGATCTATGAATATATTTTTGATAAATATGGTTACGATCATGTGTGTTTGCTGGGCACCCATGTAACCTTTCAGGGTAAGTCCATCATTCGCGAACTTGGAAAAGTGTTTGGTTTGCCCAAAGAGGAGATTGATGCGCTTGTTGAAAACCGTAGGGAAAAATTTGAGCGCGATCACATCGCCAGCAAGGTAATGGCCTATGCGGCCTACATTGTGCAAAAAGAACTGCCCGCCTATATTTCTATTCACGCAGGAGGTGTGCTTATTACCGAGAAGCCCATCTATACGTATACAGCCACCGAGTTTCCACCTAAAAGTTTGCCCGTGGCGCAGTTTGAAATGCATGCAGCCGAAGACTTTGGCATTTATAAGTTTGATATACTCAGTCAGCGCGGTTTAGGTCACATCAAAGAAACCGTGCAACATGTAAAACGCAATAGAGGAATTGATATCGATATCTATCAGTTCAAAAAATTTAAAGAAGACGAAGGGATAAAAGATCTCATGCGCCACAGCAAAGCCATGGGTTGTTTTTATGTAGAGTCACCCGCCATGCGCATGTTGCTGGGCAAACTGCGGTGCGATGATTACCTCACATTGGTGGCAGCCAGTTCTATTATCAGGCCGGGTGTGGCGAGTTCAGGCATGATGAAAGAATACATTGAGCGCTTTCACATTGTAAGAAATGGAGGTACGTATAAATCGATTCATCCCAAAATGGATGAGATCATGAAAGAGACCTATGGTGTGATGGTATACCAGGAAGATGTAATTCGTGTGGCGCATTACTTTGCCGGACTCACGCTCACCGAAGCAGATGTGTTGCGCAGGGGCATGAGTGGCAAGTATCGTTCGCGCGAAGAATTTCAACGCGTGAGAGATCGTTTCTTTGAAGGATGTATGCAGCGTGGTTACGATCCTAAAGTAACGGATCGCGTGTGGTTTGAGATCGAAAGTTTTGCAGGATATTCATTCGCCAAAGGTCACTCCGCCAGCTATGCAGTAGAAAGTTATCAGAGTCTGTACCTGAAGGCGCATTATCCACTCGAGTTTATGGTGGCAGTGATCAATAACTTCGGTGGTTTTTATCGCACAGAATTTTATTTTCATGAAGCGCGCATGAATGGTGCACAGATTGAGCCCCCCTGCGTAAACCACAGCGAATACCTCACTGCCATTTATGGAAATCAGATTTATATCGGGTTCATTCATTTGAAAAGTCTCGAAGCAAAAATCGGTCAGCATATTGCAGAAGACAGAAAGAAACGTGGTGTATATAAAAACCTCGATAACTTTTTAAGGCGTACACCGGGTATTGGTCTTGAGCAGATCCGCATTCTCATTCGTTTAGGCGCATTCCGTTTCACAGGAAAAAGTAAACAACAACTGCTTTGGGAGTCGATGCTCTTTTTTAGCAGCAACCGGGTAAAGCCAACCACTACCATTGAGTTATTCGATACGCAACCAAAAGAATATCCGTTACCTCAATTAACGCGCAATGTGCTGGAAGATGCCTTTGATGAGATTGAGTTACTGGGCTTTCCGTTGTGCAATCCTTTTGAGTTGCTGGCTACGCATGCGTATGGCGATACGCTTGCCACCGAGTTGTGCAATAAGAAGGGAAAACCTGTTCACATAGTGGGATACCTGGTAACTACTAAAGACACACACACGATGAAGTCCAAAGAGCATATGTGCTTTGGCACCTTTTACGATGTGAGGGGTTTGATACGGTGCATTTTCCTGACTCCGCAAGAAAATTTCCGTTTCGCGGACGCGGATTTTATGACATAAAGGGGAAAGTAATCGAAGAGTTTGGGGTCTATACCATTGATGTTTTTTGGATGGACAAACTGCCAATGGTAAGCAAGCGTGCGGATGATGCGATGGCGGAAGCGTTAGTATCAAGACAACACTCCTGACGATTTTCTTTTGTATCTACTTAACTTAATTCTACTTTCGAAGCTAAATCGAAGCTCTATTGCTTTCGACTTTACACTTTTAACTTTCAACTATTAAAGATGCGTCAGCAATTACTCAGCGAAGGAGCCAGTGAACTCAGTTACGAAATACGTGAAATCGTAAAGAAAGCTGAACAGATTAAAAATTTGGGTAAGAATATTTATTGGGAAAACATCGGTGACCCAATTCAGAAGAATCACAAACTTCCGGAGTGGATAAAACAAATCATCGCAGACCTTGCGTTGCAAAATGATTCATACAGCTATTGTCCGAGTAAAGGAATTCTGGATACCAGAAAGTTTTTAGCAGCACAAACCAATCAATTGGGGGGCGTGCAAATTACCCCCGATGACATTTGCTTCTTCAACGGCCTGGGTGATGCGATTGCAAAAGTATATCAGTACATCGCGCCTACTTCTCGTGTGATAGGACCTTCACCTGCCTATTCCACACACTCCAGTGCAGAAGCTGCACACGCCAGCAACGAGCCATTAACATATAAGCTCGATCCCAATAATAAGTGGTATCCCGATCTGGATGACCTGTATAATAAAGTGAAATACAATCCGAATGTGGTAGGCATACTGATCATCAATCCGGATAATCCTACGGGAATGGTATATCCGTTGGAAACATTAAAGCGAATCGTGGAGATTGCCAAAGAGTTTAAACTGTTTTTGATCTGTGATGAAATCTATATCAACATTACCTATAACGGGGCACATGCCTGGTCACTTGCAGAAGTGATAAAAGATGTGCCCGGCATTGCCATGCGCGGTATTTCAAAAGAACTTCCCTGGCCCGGTTCACGCTGCGGCTGGATGGAATACTACAATCGCGACAAAGATGAGGACTTTAATCGCTTTTGTCAGGCATTAGATAATGCAAAGATGATCGAAGTTTGCTCTACTAAATTACCTCAATTGGCAATACCTAAAATTTTGGGTGACCCACGCTTTAAAAATTATCGTGAAGAAACGAATCGAAACATTGGTAAGCGTAGCAAGATCATTGCAGATATTTTACATACCGTTCCGCAACTTACCTTCAACGAAACTTTTGGAGCCTTTTACAACACCATCATTTTCCGTGAGGGAACATTAAAGAACGGACAACAAATACACATTGAAGACGCGCGAATCCGATCATTGGTAGAAGGTTGGGTGAGTCAGGATATTCCGCACGACAAGCGTTTTGTATATTATCTCTTAGGTGCGAAGGGTGTGTGTGTGGTTCCCATTTCTTCTTTCTGCTCTGAACTGCAGGGCTTCCGTGTAACCTTGCTCGAAGAAAATGAGGACACACTTATCAAAACGTTTACCTCTATTCGTGATGGCATTGTAGAGTATCTTGCTTCCGCATAAGCGATTACCTAACATTCGTTAATATAAATCAGAAAACTTTTTTCTGAGTTTTCATTGAATGTCATCATAAAATTTTTGAATCTTGTATCAAAGCACAAGTTTATATGCCACTGAATAATTTATTCAATCGCTTCACATACCTGATAACAACTATCAGCAATGTGCTCGTGCTCATTAGCGTCATTATTCTCCGAAAACCGGGGCAGTGACGATATTGTATGAAAGATATTGTAACCGCCCCGACTCAATCGGGGCGGTTTTGTTTTATAGTGTTAACCGCAAACTAACGATTGTTTTAAATTACTATGTATTACAACGAAAACACCATTCTCTACCTGAATGGAAAATTTGTAAAAGCGAAGGATGCTTCTACTGACTTATTTAGTCAAACACTTCACTATGGCTATGGAGTGTTTGAAGGAATACGCTCTTACCAAACTGTAAATGGCGTAAAGATTTTCAAAGCACACGAACATTTCCAGCGATTGATTGATGGCTGCCGCGCATTGAATATTCCCATACATCAATCACCGGAAGAACTCACACAAGTGGCATACCTGGTGCTGGAAAAGAATAATTTGAAAAATGCTTACCTCCGACCTCTTGTGTATTGCGATCCCAATATGAGTTTAACGGCACCCAAAGGCGCATCGATTATGATAACTGCATGGGAATGGGGAAAATATTTGGGCGATAAGTTGGTGCGTGTGTGCGTTTCATCTTTTCAGCGGCCAAATCCTAAATCAATTATTATGGAAGCAAAGGCATGCGGCCACTATGTGAATTCTATCATGGCCAGCAGTGAAGCAA
>JALOMN010000308.1 GCA_025455445.1 Cyclobacteriaceae bacterium | reverse complement strand
ATAACGGTTTTTGAAGACCGGCCAGCGTGCGCATCAGCGAAGTTTTACCTACTCCGTTTGGCCCCATAAAACAGACTAAATCGCCCGCGCGAAGTGCAAGGTTCAATTTATTGAAAAGTGTAATCTCCCGGGGGCCCGGATTAAAACCCACGCTTAGATCAGCCGTCTCTATTAATATGGGTGCTGTCTCAGACATGTATTCGCTTTAACTTAATTATCATCCAGATTACTACCGGTGCACCGATCAAAGAAGTAACTGCATTAAGAGGGAGAACCTGGGTGCCACCCGGCAATTGAGCAATTAAGTCACAAAACAATAGGAGGCTCGCACCACCGCCAGCAACAGCAGGAATCAATACTTTATGATTGGTAGTAGGGATTATTAACCTGACAAGGTGCGGCACGGCCAATCCTACAAAGGCAATCGGACCACAAAATGCAGTAACACCGCCAGTCAATAATCCAGTACTTATTACAATCAGGAATCTGGACTGTTTTGGTTTAAGGCCCAGGCTGATGGCATAGTTTTCACCCAACAACCAGATATTTAACGATTTCATAGATGTAAAGCTGATAATTAAGCCAGTCAGAATGACAATAAATAGCACCAGAAGTTCATTCCAGTTTGAGTTTCCCACATTGCCTAATGACCATATCATAAATGTTTGAATATCGTCCGCTTTGCTTACATATTGCATGATACCTACCAGCGAAGCGGTGAGTGCACTAATCATTAATCCGATGATTAATAATGAGGCATTATCCTTAATAAAGTTCGAAATGCCTATCACCAGAAGAAAGACAAAACCGCCACCGATACTGGCACCAATTGCCATACTCCAGGGGCTACTGAAAACCAGCATCCGGCCAAAGGATTTCGGAAAAGGGTTTGCATCATTAAACCTGAAGTCGCAAGTGCCCCACCGGCCAGAACACAAGTGATCGCTTTAGGCAGCCTGAATTGCCATATTATTTCTGAATAGATACCCGGCTTACCTAGCAGTCCGGAGAAAATTTCCGAAAAAGGTATTTTCACACTTCCGATAAGAATGTCCAGGAAGAATAGTCCAAAAACCAGAACAGTAAGAAGAATGTATTTTTTCCAGAAAATTTTCTGCTGCATGAATGCCTTTCAATTTTGGGTCGGAAAAGTAAGTTCTTTTTAGGTGCCTTCGAAATGGAAGAATATTGAGTGTTTTATGAAGTAATTATATATTATATAATGTACTGGTAATCAATATTATAAAAACGATCTATTGTTGCGATTTCTGCCTCGAGCTAAAATCCTGTATTTTTTTGAAGGGTCTACTTGTTAGCTAATGTTTAGTTCCTATCTTTGCAGTCCTTTTTGCGGAACAAAACCCGCAAAACGGGTTAAAAACAAGCAAAATAAGTTTCAACCATGCCTGGAATTATAGGACGTAAATTAGGAATGACCAGCGTATTCAGCCCGGAAGGACAGAGTATAGCGGTCACAGTCATTGAAGCAGGCCCTTGTGTTGTCACTCAGTTGAAGAACCCTGAAACTGATGGATACAAGGCAGTGCAACTTGCTTTCGGAGAAAAGAAAGAAAAGAACACTACCAAGCCGCTGGTTGGTCATTTCAAGAAAGCCAACACATCACCCAAAAAATCAGTTGTTGAATTCCGCGACTTTCGCGCTGAATATGACGGACTCGTAGAATTGGGCAAAGAAATCAAAATTCAAGATGTGTTTGCCGAAGGTGACTTTTTAGATGTAGTAGGCACCTCAAAGGGAAAAGGTTTCCAGGGTGTTGTTAAGCGTTATGGATTTAGTGGAGTAGGTGGACAGACACACGGTCAGCATAACCGTTTGCGTGCACCTGGTTCGATGGGTAACGCTTCTTTCGCATCGCGAGTAATTAAAGGAAAGCGTTTACCTGGCCGCATGGGTACTGACCGTGTTAAAGTTACCAACCTGAAGGTTGTTAAAATCATGGCAGACCAAAATATCATGTTGGTGAGTGGTTCAGTTCCTGGAGCAAAGAATTCAACCATAATACTTCAGAAGTAATGGATATAACAGTAGTAAAACATAGCGGTGAAAATACTGGTCGTAAGATAAACCTCTCTACAGACGTTTTCGGTATTGAACCTAATGATCACGCCATTTGGTTGGATGTGAAAAGTTACCTCGCAAATCAGCGTCAGGGAACTCACAAGGCAAAACAGCGTAATGAAATATCTGGCTCTTCTAAAAAGCTTAAAAAGCAAAAAGGAACTGGTGGAGCTCGTGCGGGTAATATTAAGAACCCACAGTTTAAAGGTGGTGGTCGTGTTTTTGGTCCTGTGCCAAGAGATTATTCATTTAAGTTGAATAAGAAAGTAAAGGATTTAGCTCGTAAGTCTGCATTGACTTATAAGGCAAAAGATAACATGATTGCTGTAGTTGAAGATTTCAACTTCGAGGCTCCAAAAACCAAGAATTATTTAAGCATGTTAAATTCCTTGTCATTCAATGGCAAGAAAACCTTGCTGGTACTTCCTGAAGCTAACAGCAACATTGTGCTTTCGGGCAGAAATATCCAGAATGCAAAAGTGGTTACTGCAGATCAGATTAATACCTATGATGTAGTAAATGCTGAGCAACTGATTTTTGTGGAGAGCTCTTTGAGTAAGATTGATAACCTTTTAAATAAGCAGTAATCAAATGAGCATATTAAAAAGACCCCTGGTTACTGAGAAAGTATCTGCCTTAAATGAAAAAGGTAAGTATGGTTTCATCGTTGAGGCTGATGCTAACAAAGTAGAGATTAAGAATGCCGTAGAAAAAATGTACGGTGTAAATGTGGCACGCGTGAACACAATTAATGTGTTGGGAAAATTTAAATCACGTTTTACAAAAGCGGGCGTCCTTTCAGGTCGCAAGCCTAGTTATAAGAAAGCCATCGTAACGCTGGCTGAAGGTGAAGTAATTGATTTTTATAGCAACGTATAATAAGTAAGCAATGGCGTTGAAGAAACTTAGACCCGTAACCGCTGGAACCCGTCATAGGCTAGCTACCGGTTTCGAAGACATCACGGAAAGCAAACCGGAGAAGTCATTGATTACCACTTTGAAAAAATCAGGTGGACGTAATAACGTAGGCCGAATGACCATGCGCTATATAGGCGGAGGTCACAAGCAGAAGTTGCGTATTATTGATTTTAAACGCGATCGTTTTGATATCCCCGCGGTTGTGAAGTCGATCGAATACGATCCTTCAAGAACTGCGCGTATTGCCAAACTGTATTATGCAGATGGCCATAAGTCATATATCATTGCGCCACAAGGCATTAAAGTAGGACAGACATTACTTTCAGGTTCAGAAATTGCACCGGAAGTTGGTAATGCACTTCCACTTGCTAAAATTCCAGTTGGTACTATCGTGCACAACGTTGAGATTAAACCAGGCGCAGGTGCAGCAATCGCTCGCAGTGCAGGGTCATTTGTTCAATTGGTTGCTCGCGAAAATGACTATGCTACTTTGAAGATGCCATCTGGTGAATTGCGCAATGTATTGGTAAGATGTCTTGCTACCGTGGGTGCAGTATCTAATGCTGAGCACATGAACGAAAGTGTAGGAAAGGCAGGACGTTCTCGTTGGAGAGGTGTTCGTCCACGCACACGTGCAGTTGCGATGAACCCGGTAGATCACCCGATGGGTGGTGGTGAAGGTAGAGCTTCAGGAGGTCATCCACGCTCACGTAAGGGCTTGCTTTCAAAAGGCAAGAAAACACGTCATCCAAAGAAATATTCTGATGGTTTAATCATAGCTAGGAGGAAGAAATAATTATGGGAAGGTCAATTAAAAAAGGTCCTTATTTAGATGCACGCTTAGCTAAGAAAGTGCAGGTAATGGAACAGTCTGGTAAGAAGTCGGTGATCAAAACTTGGTCACGCAGGTCAACCATTACTCCGGATTGTATCGGACACACCTTTGCAGTGCACAACGGTAATAAGTTTATACCGGTGTATGTAACTGAGAATATGGTGGGTCATAAACTAGGTGAATTTGCGCCAACCCGCACATTCAAAGGTCACTCCGGAAACAATAAGGCTTAACAATAAAAATACTAAGCATTCCAGATATGGAAACAGTTAAGAAAAAGAAAGGCTCTGTGCAGAAAAGGGAAAAACTGGCAGCAATAAAAGAAGCTGCTAAAGTTGGTCCTGCCACATCCTATTTGAAGAACGCTCCAACCTCTCCTCGCAAAATGCGACTTGTTGCTGATTTAATTCGCGGAGAGAGAGTTAGCAAAGCGTTGAATATACTTAAGTATGAAGCCAAACATCCTGCAGCAAAACTGGAGAAAGTTTTACTTTCTGCGATCAGCAGCTGGGAGGCGAAGCACAGTGATGTAAAGCTGGAAGACGCTGACCTTTTTGTAAAGGAAGTGTTTGTAGATGGCGGAAGAATCCTGAAGCGATTGAGACCTGCTCCGCAA
>JALOMN010000307.1 GCA_025455445.1 Cyclobacteriaceae bacterium | reverse complement strand
TCATTTGTTTCGCCAGTGTTTATGCACTGTATGAGTTTATCATCAGGCGCTTTATACTTACCCGGTTGCTGTATGGTTTAAAACTTAAGCCGTAAGAAAATCAAAGGGTAGAATTGCATAGTGGCTACTTCAACATTCGCCAATCCAGGCATGGCAATTATTTCGATATATTCGCAACGCAATTGATCTATCAACCATATTCCAGAAATTTATTGTCATGTTTAAGAAGCTATTACTCCTGATTTTTATTGCATTGCTAATTTTAGTGGGTGTGGTGTTATTCAATACATTCACACTTGAATCAAAACAGCAACAAGTAGAAGCGCTGCCTGCACCCGAAATAAGTGAAGAGGCATTGAAAAACTTTCAGCAGGCGATATCTTATAAAACTATTTCCTATGCTGATAGCACACTGTTTGATTCTTCGCAGTTCAACAGCTTCCGCAGATTTCTGGAGAATACATATCCCAATGTTCATACTAAACTTACACGCGAAATAGTAGCAGGATACAGTTTATTGTATAAGTGGGAAGGAAAAAATCCGACACTGAAACCAATTATATTAATGGCACACCAGGATGTGGTGCCCATTGAGGAAGCCACTAAAAACATGTGGACGGTGGATCCTTTTGGCGCTGAAGTGAAAGAGGGTTTCATCTGGGGGCGTGGCACTACTGATGACAAGATCAATCTGGTCAGTATAATGGAGGCTGCCAAGAAATTGCTGTCAGAAAACTTTCAGCCTGAGCGCACCATTTACTTTTCATTTGGTCATGATGAAGAAATTGGAGGTAAAGGAGCCCGGGCAGCAGCAGCATTATTGAAGTCGCGTGGCATCGAAGCAGAATTCATTCTCGATGAAGGTGGTATTGTCACGCTCGATAAAATGCCGGGCATTACCAGGCCACTCGCTTTGTTGGGCACTTCCGAAAAGGGATATCTTTCCCTGAATCTTACAGTAGAAGTGGCAGGAGGGCATTCTTCCATGCCCGCAGAAGAAACCGCCATTGATGTATTGAACAAGGCGCTTGTTAATCTTCGGTCAAAACCATTCCCCTCTGAGCTAAAGGGTTCAACCCTGGAAGGCACCGAATACATTGGCCCGGAGATGCCCTTTATGCAAAAGATGGCATTTGCCAATCCATGGTTATTTAAAAGACTGATCCTCAGCAATTATGAAAAGTCGCCACAAAGCGCGGCTATGGTGCGCACTACCATGGTTCCCACCATTATACATGCGGGGATTAAAGATAACGTGGTGCCCACCGTGGCAAAAGCTACCGTTAACTTTCGATTGTTGCCGGGCGATTTATCGGAAGAAATAATTGAAGAGGTGAAACGTAAGATTAATGACGAGCGCGTAAAGGTTGAGTATACAAGAGCGTTTGTTTCAGAAGCCAGTGCAGTTACTTCGGCAGCCAGTGTAGCCTATCAAAAAGTAGACGAGGCAATTAAGAAAAGTTTACCAGAAACCATCAGTGCACCGTTTCTCATGATAGGCGCTACAGACTCCCGATTCTTTGGTGAAGTTTCTCCAAACATTATTAAGTTTAGTCCGATGATTGACCCAATTGGTTTTCATGGCATTGATGAGCGCGTGAGCCTCGACAGTTATAAAACCGCACTGTGGTTTTATGAACAGTTGATTAGAAATTCCAACTAGCCCACCAAAAGGGTTATAAAAAGTGAGCAAAAATCCTTGATACTTTCAGGTAAATCGCAATAGTGATTTACTACTTTTTAAAGGCGACCCATCTCACTTATTTTATCGTAAATTTTTAAAATTTACGACACTTTTTCACTTACTCACACGGTTAGTCCTACTCAATTAGTTCAACCCGTTCTATTCACTTTTCAGCGATTTTACCGGGTCGCTGGCAGCAGCCTTGAATGACTGAAAACTCATGGTTGCTGCAGCAATAAAAAACGCTGCCAGCCCGGATGCAAGGTAAAGCCCAATTCCGATTTCGGTTTTATACGTGTAGTCTTTCAACCACCAATTGATTCCAAACCACGCCAATGGTGCTGCCAGCACAAACGCAATCAACACAAGTCTGCCAAGTTCTTTTGAGAGCAGAAAAATGATGCTGCTCACCGATGCGCCCAGCACCTTGCGTATACCGATTTCTTTGGTGCGTTGTTCGGCTGTAAAAGCAGTTAACCCAAACAAACCTAATGAGGCAATGAAAATGGCAAGTCCGGCAAATACAGCAAACGTTTTTCCGAGACGCTGTTCATTTGAATAAAGATTTCCAAAATCTTCATCCAGAAATGAATATTGAAAAGGCTGGCCCGGTGCGAGATCTTTCCACGATTTTTCAACTGAAGCGATAACATCCTGTGTGTTTTTCGATTCAAACCGGAACGCTACACTGCCGTTGCTTTTGCGAAGGAAGAAGCCTAACGGAGAGATGTTATGTTTCAACGATTCGTAATGGAAGTTTTCTACCACACCTACTACTGTGAAAGAAACAATCGAGTTGAGATCAGGAGAGCCATCTGGATTGTTGGCGCTAAACGTAGAGATTTTCTTTCCGAGTGGTTCGTTTTCAAAATTGAACATGCGCACCGCTGTTTCGTTCAACACAACGGCATTTGAATCTGAAGGAAATTCTTCTGAAAAGAAACGGCCTTGCTTCATACTCATCCCAAATGTTTTCAGGTAATCGTGATCAACTTCCCAGCTTTGCAAGCCTACCATATTGTCTTGCGTGGGTTGTGAACCTTCAGGCCAATGTGTGTTATCGCTACGCCAGCCATTTACCGGCAGAAAACCGCTGATGGTTCCGGTCTGAATGAAGCTGTTCTTTTTTACTTCATTTTTAAATGCATTCAGGTTGTCTTTGAGTGCATATGCATCATGTACAATCAATACCTGATCTTTTTTGAATCCCACTTTTTTATTCTGAATGTAGCTGAGTTGTCGATACACGGTAATTGTGCCGATGATGAGAAATATGGAAATGACAAATTGAAACACCACCAGTGAACTTCGTATGAATCCACTCTTCATACCCAATGCCGCGTGACCTTTTAACACATTTACAGGCTTAAATGCGGAAAGGAAAAAGGAGGGATAAAGACCGGCCATGAAACCTACAATGAGAGAACCACCCAGCACAACCAAATAAAAAGAAGGGTTGTTTAGTGGAAGCGCCAGCGTCTTTTGCGAGAGACCATTAAACACAGGCACAAATAAATATGCTAATACAAGCGCCAGCACAAATGAAAATAAACTGAGTAAAACAGATTCTGTTAAAAACTGACGAACCAGATGCGACCGAAGCGAACCCATTACTTTGCGCACGCCCACTTCTTTCGCACGATTGGATGAGCGCGCGGTAGATAAATTCATGAAGTTGATACAGGCAATAACAAGTATGAAAAGCGCAATCGCTGAAAATAAATACACATAGGTAATGTCACCATTGGGTCTGAATTCGCCAGTGAGATCAGAATGTAAATGGATGTTGCCCATTGGCATAAGTGTATACTCAATTTTATTTCCTGAGGAAGCGAACTTATCAAGAGTAAACTCAGTGCCAAGCACCTGTGCAATTTGCGGACCCATATATTTGATAACGAATGC
>JALOMN010000306.1 GCA_025455445.1 Cyclobacteriaceae bacterium | reverse complement strand
GATGACCAGGCAATGATGTGATCAGCAACCTGGTCGCCATAGGCAAGCGAGCGCTCGAATACATCATCTGGAACACCCGTTGCTTTTAATTCTTCCATTAGGTTGGTGTAGAAGTTATCCAATTTATCTTCTGAAAAAATAAGTGCTCGCCCTACTTTCAGAATTGCTTGCACAGATGCCACCTCATAGCAATATTCCTTGCCTTCTTCGGGCTTTGGTGATTCAGTTAATCCATGAAGCTGGCCAGCCAACGAAACATACGTATCATCTTTTGGAATAATGGCCTCATACCCGGCCACGCTAATATAGGCATAGATGCGACTTGCTACGGGAGGCGAAAATATATCGTGAACAATGATATCGGTAACAGCTTTAATTGAGCGATGAACAAACTCAGCATTTTCAATTTTCGCTTTATATTCACCGTTGTTGGTCGAACAACTGAACACGAGCATCAAGGCAACAATCCATCCAAATCGGGTCATAAGAATTCTATATTTTCCACAAAGTTAAAAATAGTAAACGAGTTAGTTTTATGATTATGGTCATTTCCTATAATATGCTTTCAGATTGATTGAAATCTCAAATTCTCGCACGAGGCTCTGACTGTGCTGTATTTTAGACAATCTGAATGATTCGGTTAGGGAAGTCAATTATGCTTACAAAAATGATCCCTATATTTATGAGTTATAGCACTCATGAACCTTATAAAAAAAGCATTAACACTTTGAAAAAGCTAGCCACATGCGTTTAGTTGGCAAGGTTCTAGTAGTACTAGCGCTATCACTTGCATCGTTTAGCGGTTTTAGCCAGGAAGAAACTATCAAACTGGTTTTTGGCGATTCTACCGTTCTTACAGAAAAAGTATATTCCCTTACGGGGACCATTAAAAGTGAACTTACCGGTGAACCCATCCCCGGGGCACATTTCTATGCAGATGGTTTAGTGGCGTGCGCTACCGATCAATTTGGCAAATATTATATGCAATTAAAGTCAGGGATGCATAAACTGGCCTTACGTCACATTTCAATGGCACCCAAATTTTTTATACTCTTCATCAACGAAAACGGAGTATATAATACCGAGATGACTGAAAAAGCATTTCAGTTAGAAGAATTAATCGTAAGCGCTGAAGGGCCGTCACAAAATCTCAAACAAACTTTTGGTGGTATTGCCACCTTAAAAATCAGTCAGCTTAAGGTAATGCCGGCCTTAGCCGGAGAACCTGACCTGATGAAAAGTATTCAATTACTGCCGGGTGTAACCACCGTGGGTGAAGGTGCTGCAGGTTATAATGTGCGAGGTGGAAGAGTAGATCAGAATTTAATGCTTATGAATGAAGCCTTGTTGATCAGTTCCAGCCATGCCGTTGGATTTTTATCCACCATCAACACTGATGCCATTGAAGAATTTACCCTTTATAAAGGTGCAGCCCCCGGATACCTTGGTGGACGCTCTGCTTCCGTGCTCAACGTGCGCATGCGTAACGGAGATTATGAGAAATGGAAAGGGCAAGTAACTGCAGGTACTGCAGTAAGCAAAATCATGGCAGAAGGGCCGATAAAAAAAGATAAAGCAAGTCTGTTATTTGCCGGTAGAATTTCCAATGCAAACTGGCTGTTGAAAAAAGTAGATGATCCGGATGTGGAAAACAGCAATGTGAAATTCAACGACACCTATACAGGCCTATCGTTAAAATTGAATTCAAAAAACTTTATCGATGCCAACCTGCTTACTACAGGTGATTACTTCCGGTTTTCGCAAGAGTTTGGATATAGCTGGAATAGCTTGCTTTCTTCTATAAATATGAGAAATCTCATACATGATAATATCTCAATCACCACGCTGGCTGCCATTGGTAATTTTAACAATAGCTACTTTGATTATAATGGTGCTAAGTCAGCAAAAATTACAAATGGAATGAAGTATTCGCAGTTAAAGAGTTCAATGCTCATTACAAAAAATGAAAATGCCTTTACGCTGGGAATAGAAACAATTCATTATAAAAATAGTCCGGAAAAAATTGAACCTAATACAAGTGAATCAGGAGTAATGCCAAATGAAGTACAAAAAGAAACAGCAAGAGAAAGTGCTGCATTTATTACATATGATTGGACGCCTGTTTCCTGGTTCAGTATTTCTGCTGGCCTGCGTGCTTCCTTTTTTCAACAACTCGGACCTGATACAGTTTTTCAATATGCCCCCGGAAAAGCAAAAACAATCAGTACTATCACAGACACCTTAACATATAATAGTGGTGTTATAAAACCCTATACAGGTTATGAGCCAAGGCTTTCGGCACGAATCAACCTAAGTAAAAATCAATCAATCAAGCTGAGTTACGGTCGCATGTATCAATACATACACTCTATTTCCAACACCAGCTCTCCTACTCCTATCGATCTCTGGCAAATGAGTACAACCTATATTTCACCCCAACGTGCTGATAATTTCTCTGCCGGATATTTTGTAAACTTTAAAAGTGACATGTATTCCGCATCCATTGAAGGTTTTTATCGTTTGTCTGAAAACCAACTCGAATACAAAGACTTTGCCTCATTATATCAAAATAATCACCTTGAAACAGAACTACTTTCCGGACTGGGCAGATCGTATGGAGCAGAATTTTTGATGAAGAAAAATCGTGGTAAGTGGACCGGCTGGCTTTCGTATACTTATTCCAGATCATTTTCAAAAGTAGATAGTGACATCGCTGAAGAAAGAATCAACCAGGGAGAATGGTTTGCCTCCAACTACGACAGACCTAACTCAGCTTCGTTGGTGCTTACCAAAAAAATATGGCCTCGAAGTTCTTTCGGCATTTCTACCACCTATATTACCGGGAGGCCTTTCAGCGCGATAAATAATTATTACATGGTAAATGGCGCTGTGATTCCCAATTATTCTAATCGCAACGAATATCGCATACCAAACTACTTTAGAATTGACCTATCTGCCACCGCAGGTAATGTAATACGAAGTATTGATGACAGCCTGACGATTAGTCTATATAATTTCTTAGGACGCAACAATGCCTATTCTGTTTTTTATGAACGCTATGCCAATCGACCCAGACTCAATTCATACCAACTTTCTATTCTGGGCGCCATGTTACCTTCCATATCTTATACCGTTACATTCAATTAACTATGATGACGATAAAACGATACGGTTGGATTTTGGTGTTACTCTTATCGACCATGCAGTGCATTGATCCGATTACATTGCAATTAAAAAATGAATCTCAGGAACAATTGGTTATTTATGGAAGAATTACTGATTTGGACGAATCCAACTACGTGCTTATACAGCGAAGCATCAATGATGCGAATCAACCTCGCACGGTGAGTGGTGCCAGTGTTACAGTTACCGATGAAGATTTAAATCAGTATACATTTGATGAATTGCGTCCTGGCTATTACGAACTAAGCTCGGGCGTTGCCAGGCAACCGGGAAAAACTTATACACAACCGGGAAAAACTTATACACTTGAAGTAACGTTGTTGAACGGAACTACCTATCAATCCAAACCTGAAACAATGCCAGTGTCTATCGGTAGTGATTCTATTTATTATGAAATCAGCAAAGACTCTTATGTCAGTAAAGACAATTCCAGAATTCTGCATTTACTTTATGTATACACAAAAACAAAATTACCTGCCACCAATAATTACTATTTACGTTGGGAAACAGATGAAGTATACTACTGGAATCTGACAAATTTCCCTGATCCTTTCAATACCCCGGCACCCGACTGCATCGCAGAAGACCGGGTAGATCCACAGCGTATCAATTTATTTAATGGAACAAATGTTACAGCAGCCAGCGCAACACAATTTATTGCCGAACGGGAAATTGACTACTCATTCTTAAACAGGCATTACATGATTGTAAGGCAATTCAGTACAACTGAGGCAAGTCATGAATACTATAAAAATATAAACACTGTAATGAATAATTCAGGTTCACCCTTTGATGTGCCTCCTGCAGCAATACTGAGTAACATTACCAATATTAATAATCCAGACGAGATCGTATTGGGTTATTTTGAAGCTTGCCGTCAAACCAACCAGCGTTTCTTTCTAGTGCCGGGCTTTATCCCCTATTATATCGAACAACTTTGCCCTTATTTAGATGGTAAACCTTTTGAAAAATACGATAAGAGATGTTTGGATTGCAGCCAGTTACCAAACAGCAGCAATATAATTCCACCGTGGTTTTAAAATTAATTTGAATTAATTAACCAAATCTCCGGTGATTGATTGTGTATTGAAAGAATAATTGCCTCGCGATTTTCAATATGAATTTGCTTTGCGGACCGGATTACCTTTGAAAAATCAGATTGACTTGTAATTATTTGAGTACTGAATTTACCGGCACCCTCACCCACTAATAGAAGTTTCGATTGACCATCCGTATTTCCGAGTTGAATGAGGTTCCCGGCAGTATTACCCACACAAAAAATATCCGGAATACTATCGTTGTTAAAATCATGCACTACCCAATCATTAACAGCACTATATTGCAATTGAGCAGGAGTGTCTGCTAAAACAAAATCACCTTTGCCATTATTAATGAAAATACTGTTTTCAATATGAGTTACCTGCAGTTGCCTGGCAGATTTCAGTTTTTCATTAGGTAACAAATCTTCAGCGCTTTTAATGGTTGAAAATGAAAGAAATGAAG
>JALOMN010000305.1 GCA_025455445.1 Cyclobacteriaceae bacterium | reverse complement strand
CGGCAAGGCGCAGGAAGGAGTGATTGGCTCAAATACATTTGCTGAAGAATTAAGAAAGGCTCGCACTAATGACCGTGTAAAAGCTATTGTGCTTCGAATAAATTCCCCCGGTGGTAGCGCACTTGCATCGGATGTCATGTGGCGGGAAGTGGTGTTGGCATCTAAGGAAAAGCCGGTGATTGCTTCGATGTCTGATTATGCCGCCTCAGGTGGATATTATCTCGCCATGGCGTGCGATACGATTGTGGCACAGCCTACAACCATTACCGGCTCTATTGGTGTATTTAGCGTATTGTTTGATCTCAGCACTTTTCTGGATCATAAGGTAGGAATCACCTTTGATGAGGTAAAAACGGGTGAATCTGGCGAATTAGTAACCTTTACCAGGCCGCTAACCGACATTGAAAAGGCAATCTGGCAGAAGCGAACCGAAGAAATTTATAACTCATTTACCCAAAAGGCCGCGGATGGCAGGGGAATGCCGGTTGAGGAACTCAGAAAAATTGCTTCCGGCCGCGTGTGGACTGGTGCTCAGGCCAAACAAAATGGTTTGGTGGATGTGCTGGGCAATTTTGAGGAGGCCGTGCGTATTGCAGCTGTAAAAGCAGGGGTAGAGGGCGATTATAAACTAAAATACTATCCAAAAAGTAAATCATTTATAGAGCAATGGCTCGAAACGGGCGAAGATTATACGGAAACCCGTCTTTTGAAAAGCGAATTGGGAGAGCATTATCCTATCTATCAGCGACTTAAAAACATAGAAAGGCTCAAAGGCAGCCAGGCCCGATTACCATTTGAAATGGTCATTCAATGAGGAAGGCTGATGGTAAAATCCATGTAAGATTTAGGTGGGTAATTAAATAATTACCCATATTTTTTTACTTTTTTCTTGGTTTGCCGGGCGCGATAACAGTTGGTCGCGTAAATCAGTCACTCAACGATAATCTTATTTTGAGTGTAAGCACGATTATCATCCTCTTATTGAAAAACATACTTGCACCAAAAATCCCACAGGGTGTGAAGTTTTACTTTCACACCCTGTGGGATCATTTGATTTCTTACTCAGTAATGGAAACTTATTTCCACTGATCCTGGTCTTGCAAAGCAAATCCTTCGCTCTTATTTGCAGAAGCGGTAGTTGGTTCGCTTGTAACTTTTAAATTCTCAGTTTTTGCACTAAATGCAAGGGTTGACGACAATACAATTGCCGCAGCACCGAGTATATATAATGTCTTTTTCATATCTGTATATTTTATAATTATTCTTTGATTGGTGATCCACCTGCAGGGATACATCCCTTACAATCATCAACTGGTTTTATTTCTTCTTCAGTACATGATGAGAATGTTGAGGTAGCAAGTGTTACAACAAAAAGGATGTAAAGTAATTTTTTCATAAGATTGTAGGTTTTAGTTTTAATTTGGTTTTGTTTCGTTTTAAATTGATGACACAAAGATTATTCTTCTGGATTAACGAATTTTTGTTTTAATAACTATAACCTTGCCCAAGTACCAAAATATTATTTCTCGTTTACTTTCGTTGGCAATCTTTATCGGCTGCGTTGTCCTTAGCCCTGCATTGGCACAAAATCAGGCAGTGATTGATTCGCTCAATCTGCGGTTAAAAACCGCAACCGATCAACAACGCTTTGAATTATTGCAACGCTTATTCAGAGAATACAATCAAAATGATTTTAATACTGCATTGCGTTATGCGGAAGATGCCTATAAACTTGCCAACGCATTGGGTGATAGTAGTAAGATTGTAGAAGGCGGAAGAATGATGGCTTTTTCGTTAATGGATTTAGGCAGAAATGAAGAAGCGATAAAAATTCTGAATCGATCATTAAAAATTGCCTATCGAAATATTGATCGCTATCCTGATATCAAACCGAAGATAAAATATCTGCTAAACAATACGGGCATCGCCTACATGTATCGGGGAAACTATGATTCGTCCTTAAGTTATCATTTCGAATCATTAGCCATTCGTGATGAAGAAGGTGATAAGAAATCGTTAGGTACTGCATTGAATAACATCGGGCTTGTATTTTTCAAACTAAAAAGTTTTGAACAGGCACTTCAGTATTATCAACGATCGTTAGATTTAAAAAATGAATTAGGTGATAAAAGCGATTTAGATAAAATCTTAATTAATATCGGATTGTGCTATAATAGTCTGGGAGATGCAAACCAGGCCATCAAATCATTTAATAAAGCGATTGCCAGTTGCGCTCCTGATTGTGGCGAAACGCAGCGGAAAGAAGTTTACTTTGGTTTAGCCAATGCTTATAACGTATTGAAAAAAATTGATTCGGCAGAAGTTAATTATAAGCGCTCTATTGCAATAGCAAAGAATCAAAGTGACAAACAGTATTGGATGGAAAATCTTGTTGGTCTGATGCAAATTGAAAACGAGCGCAAAAATTATTTGATGGGAATACGATATCTGGATGAAGCGCTGCAGTTTGAAAGTCAATTGCAATTACCTGAACCATTGATTTCACTTTATACCCAAGCTGCAAAAATCTATTTATTGAATGATGACTATAAACAATCGGCTTTTTATCAAGGCAAATACATAAAACTTAAAGACAGCATTATCAGTGGTGATTTAATCAAAAATCTCGCTAAAATTCAAGCAACTTTTGAGGAGCGCGAAAATCTGAAAACGATCAGCGAAAAGAATCGCGTATTGCAACTGCAGAATGAACTGATCAGTCGGCAAAAAACGCAATATCTTTTTGTAGTGGTAATCCTGATTTTGTCAACTGGCCTTGCCCTGGTTTTGATTTGGGCCAATAGAAAGCAACGTATTCAATCGGTGGCGCTTAATCAGGCTAAACAAATGATAGGGGTGCAAAATGAAAAACTAAAAGAAATCAATAATTCGCTCGATAAACAGATTGAAGAGAAAACGGAAGACTTAATAAAGACCAACAGGGCTTTGAAGGAAGTGAATAATGAAATGGATCATTTTATTTATCGCACTTCACATGATATACGTGGGCCGCTTGTTACGTTGAAAGGTATCTGCAATGTGGCGTTGCTAGACGTGAAAGATCCTGTAGCCATAGATTACTTTCATAAATTAAATCATACTTCCGAAAAGCTGAACCTGATACTCACGCGCTTATTAATGGTTAATCGCATCAGCAGATGGGAACTCGCGCCAGAGGAAATTAATTTTATCGGACTTATTGAATCAATTATTCGTTTGGATTATCCGGGGGGAATCCCCAACAATATTTCTTTTGAATATCGGGTTGATGCAGATGTTAAAATATATTCTGACTTCTTCCTGTTAAAGGTAATTATTGAAAACCTGCTCGCTAATTCATTTAAGTTCTACAATACTTCTGGAAGAGTTGAACCTTTTGTAAAGATTGAAATTTCGAGGGCTGCTGATAAGAACATATTGATCAAAGTAAAAGACAATGGTATTGGTATCGTGACGGATGACTTGAGTCATATTTTTCAATTGTTCAACCGGGCATCAGAGCGCTCAGAGATAGGTGGCGTTGGTTTATACCTATGCAAGTTGGCAGCGATACGGCTTGGAGGGTTCATTGAACTTACCGATTCGTCTCCCTC
>JALOMN010000304.1 GCA_025455445.1 Cyclobacteriaceae bacterium | reverse complement strand
TATTTTCCGCTTTAATGTCATATTCGTAAGCGCTGTAGTTGGTGATTAATTCACCAAAAAATTTATTAAAGAAAACATGTCGCAACTTTAAAGCGCCCAACAGGTTACTATAACCAAAAAGCGTGTCGTTTTGTAATTTAAATCGGTCTTTACTGAAATATCCAGAAAGATAGATTTGATCCTTTGCACTGAATTCATGATTTGCATTCAGGTTAATATCATAAAATGCTGCTTCGCTGTTTTGCAATCCTGAATTGGGTATTTTAGTTAATAGCCAATCCGAATAGGTAGAACGTCCACCAATAAGAAATGAACTTTTATCTTTTATAATCGGACCCTCCAATGCAAGTCTACCGGTAATGGGGCTGATGCCCCCGGAGGCAGAGAATTTCTTTTTGTTTCCTTCGCGCGAACTGATATCCATCACGGAAGATAATCGTCCACCAAACTCTGCGGGTATGCCACTTTTATATAACTCTACATTTTTTAATACATCCGGATTAAAGGCTGAAAAAAATCCGAACAAATGTGAAGGGTTATAAATAATTGCCTCATTAAATAGTATGAGATTTTGATCGGTGGCTCCGCCTCGCACGTTAAAGCCCACTGTACCTTCGCCTACTGATTGTACGCCAGGCAAAGTAAGCATGGCTTTTAGAATATCTACTTCACCCAGTGCGAGTGGAATTTGCTTCATGGTTTTAAGATCTAATTTTTCCGTTCCCATTTGCATGCTCATCACGCGCACTTCCCGCTCAGATTCTACTACCACTTCTTTCAGCGGCATCACATCTTCTTCCATTTCAATATTCAACTTTCCATCTGAATTGAGAATAATATTGCGTGATATACTTTTCAAACCGATGCTTCTGATTTTTAATTGATGTTGACCTTTCGGAAGTGTGATGGAGTAAAATCCAAAGGGATCAGTAACCGCACCAATAACTGGTTTTTCAATCATGACAGTCACACCAATTAAGGGTTCTCCAGTATTAATATTTTTTATATACCCGGCAATAGTTGCAGTTGGTTTGCTATTCGCGCCTTTTGTTCCAAGTACAATGATCTTTTCTGCCAATGCTTTTTCTGTTTCTTCATATCGGGAATATTCCATCTTTTTTCTTGTACTATCTCGCGCCAGGCTTGAATCAAAGAAATCGACAGGCAAGGCTGTTATCAAGGGTTCACCTTGCGTAATAAATATTTTGTTTGTTTCGGTGATAGCATATTTAAATTGGGTGTCACCCAGCACAACATCCAGTATTTGAGCAATGGTTTTGTTGGATACACGAATGTTTACAATCAGACTGTCTACCCAAACCGGGTTAAAGTAAAAGCGGTAGTCGCTTTGTTTTTCAATATCGCTCACAAATCGAGTGAATTTGATATTGCTGTAGTCACCACTAAATCGTTTTTCTGTCTGTGCGGTTACGTGGGTATAACTCAATACGAGTACTACAATAAAAAACAGAAGTGGATGAGTTAACCGCATAGTCGTTTTATTGCACAAGTTCATCATATCGTTGCCCCAGTGCGATCATAGATAATTCAGGCATTGCTCTAAAACTTAACCTGTTTTGAGAAAGTGTTTTCTTCATTTCTTGTTTGTGATCTTCAAACGCATTCAAGGCTGCTTTTTTATTGTTAATGGCTATATAACGACCCTCTTTAAATAAATAGAGTTTTCTTTTTTCGAGAAACTCAGTGACCATTACTTTTTGATCAGGTGTTTCTTTAATGGTCTTAAATCTTTTCACATACACTTTTACACCTCCATCATACAACAAGTCATAAAACATATCTTGTGGTTCTGCATCAATGCCTGAAGGTAATTGCACAAAAGTGTGTCCGTTTATTCCGAAGCGCCCAATCAAGTTGTTACTTAGTTCGATAGTGGCATGACTTTGCACATTTTCAATGAGCACCTTATTTAATAACAAATTGTATTGAAGCGCTACATTTTCATACAATTGACCCTCATATAAAATAAAGCCTTCCATCCAGTCCTCACTTTCAAAATTAGGATGACCCTTCACTCTTTTTTTTGCAAGTGGGTTCACGTAGTCGACACCATTAAATACTTTCGCATTTCCGGAGATAGCATTCTGATAAGTTTGCAAAGCTACGAGCACCGAATTGTGCCTGGCTATGGAATCTGTTTTTGACACCTGGCTAAAAGCAGCAGTGTAACTAAGTGCAAATAATAACAATACAAACGCTGCTTTCACCACTATGCCTGAGATATAGATTAACTTAACTCCATAAAGTTAATAGGTTAATACTTTTATCAATAGCCGTTTATATACTTATTTACCATTCTTATAATTTATTAGACAGATCCTGCCATTCTATAGACAAAAAAAAGAGCCCTTACTCAAGGGCTCTTTTACAGATTTTACGACTAGTTATTTTGCGTATGCTACACTTCGCATTTCTCTTATTACAGTAACCTTTATTTGTCCCGGATACTGCATGTCTTTTTCAATCTTTTGAGAAATATCAAAACTTAGTTGTGAAGCTCTTTCATCAGTAGCTTTTTCGGCATCCACAATTACGCGCAACTCGCGCCCGGCCTGAATGGCATAGCATTTTTCAACGCCTTCAAAACTGAGTCCTACATTTTCAAGTTCTTTCAATCTCTTAATGTATTGTTCCATCACTTCGCGTCTTGCACCCGGGCGTGCACCGGAAATAGCATCACAAGCCTGCACAATCGGAGAGATGGTGCTAGTCATTTCAATTTCATCGTGGTGGGCTCCGATTGCGTTACACACCACCGGATGTTCTTTGTATTTCTGAGCCAATTCCATACCTACAATGGCATGGGGCTTCTCAAGTTCTTCGGGCCAAACCTTGCCTATATCATGAAGTAAGCCAGCGCGTTTTGCTTGCTTCACATTAAGACCTAATTCAGAGGCCATGATGGCACAAAGATTAGCTACTTCGCGCGAGTGCTGTAATAGGTTTTGTCCGTATGAAGAGCGATAGCGCATGCGTCCTACCATTTTCACCAATTCAGGATGCAAACCATGGATTCCTAAATCAATCACGGTGCGTTCACCTATCTCCACAATTTCGTCTTCGATATTTTTGGTTGTTTTAGCAACGATTTCTTCAATACGTGCCGGGTGAATACGTCCGTCCTGCACCAGGCGATGCAATGACAGGCGGGCAACTTCCCTGCGCACAGGATCAAATCCTGAGATAATAATTGCCTCCGGTGTATCGTCTACAATAATTTCTACTCCGGTAGCTGCCTCCAGTGTGCGGATGTTACGTCCTTCACGGCCAATAATTTTTCCTTTTATGTCGTCACTTTCTATATTGAAAATGGAAACACAGTTTTCAACGGCATGCTCAGTGGCGGTGCGCTGAATGGTTTCAATTACAATTTTACGAGCTTCTTTGGTAGCTGAAATTTTAGCCTGCTCCATAATATCTTTGATATAGGAGCTGGCTTTTGTTTGTGCCTCTTCTTTTAAGGATTCAATTAACTGATCACGTGCCTGGTCTGCGGTTAGTTTAGAGATACCTTCCAGAATGGCAACTTTCTGTGCATTGAATTTGTCAAGTTCTTCTTTCCGTTTTTTTACTAATTCA
>JALOMN010000303.1 GCA_025455445.1 Cyclobacteriaceae bacterium | reverse complement strand
GTTGGATGAATGCGAATGCGCGAAATGGCCTGCGTTTCTTTTAGCCCGAGGTGCCGCCAGGTTTTACCACCATCCACTGTTTTATACACACCATCACCCTGTGTAATACTACCCCGAAGCTGTGTTTCACCTCCACCGATATATACGATATCCGGATTGGTTTCCGCTACCGCCACAGCACCTATTGAAGAACTTGAAATTTGACCATCCGTTACCGGAAACCACTCCAGTCCGCCATCGGTTGTTTTCCATAAACCACCTCCGGTAGCACCAAAGTAATATTCGTAAGGACGGCCAGGACTTCCGCTCGAGCCAAGTGATCGGCCACCACGCTGTGGGCCAATGTTGCGCCATTGCATCTTATCAAAGTATTTTGAGTCGTATGTCGCGGTAGTTTGTGCCTGTATGTCGGTGAGAAGACATATAGATAACATCAGAAATAATATTCTCATAGTTGAAATAGGTTGTATTATTTCATAAGCCTATGAAATAATACAACCTATTTCAATTCAAATTACAAGAGAAGGTATAGCGTATGTTAAAAGGTGAGAAGGTAGTATAGAATCAGTTAAACACTTTAACAAGTTCTACTTCATAAATAAGATTTGAATTAGCCGGAACCGTGATGCCACCGCTGGTTAGCGCATCGGTGCCAAACCCAAGACCTGAAGGAATATATAAGGTAGCTTTGCTGCCTTCCGGAAGTTTTGGCAACCCTACCTGAAAGGCATATAAATAATTTATCACACGGCTATCAAATGTAACATTTGGTTCAGCGCTGCCGGTATAGAAAGTAGTACCATTTGAAAGCAATATTGGTAGCTAAATACTCATCAATAGCAACTGTATCTGCTGCCAGTCGCTGCTTTTCAGTTTCCGATGTGATTACATCCAGTAAAGTAATCTCAAAAATCAGGTTAGAATTAGCCGGAACTTTTGAGGTAGCATTGGCTCCGTAACCATATCCAGAAGGAATGAAAAGTCGTGCTTTAGTGCCCTCAGGCAAAAGCGCTAAACCAATCTGAAAACCCAAAATATAATCTTTTACTGTGCCGTTTATGGTTCCCTGGTCAAAGACGGTTCCATCTAATAACTCACCTTTGTATTTAAACAATACCGAACTTTTGCTTTTTGGAGGAAATCCGGAAGCCAGTGAATCAATTACAAAACGGATTCCACTTGCATCAGTTAAGGCATTGATATTATTGGTTCGGAGATATTTACCAATAGCAGTAGTATCCTTTTTCCACTGTTCTTCAAAAGTAATGGTGGGTAAATTTCCTGTATCACTGCATGAACTTATATAAAGTGAAATTACAACCCACATCAACACAACACTTTTCGCACCTTTCATTTTTCTGATTTTAAAAATAAACGCACAAAGGAATCAAAAATTTTGCAGTGATCTTAATTAAATCGCTAAAACCTGATTTTGGTCATAGCAATTTTGAATTCAATAATGCATCTTACCCAGCAAGAAAATTGATATGAAAAACATCCTGTTCCCTACCGATTTTTCGCATAATGCTAATCGTGCGCTTGAATATGCAGTTGAAATCGCAGCACTCACGGGTGCTACACTGCAATTATTACATGTATATACTCCCGCTGTATCTAAAACCAATATTGTCAGTGCATTTCTTACCGATGAAATTGGTGATGCTACCCGAGAGGCTAAAGAAAAACTTGCGGTAATTGCCGACACCATTCAGCACGAATACCCAAATACATCGTTGCTATCTCAGGTTGGCGTTGGAGAAACCAAAGAGGTGATCTTAGAAACTGCAACAACCAGCAATATCGATTTGATTATAATGGGCACATTAGGGGCCAGTAATCTTACCAAAATGATATTCGGATCTAACACCGCTAAAATTATTGAAGAATCAAACTGTCCGGTGTTGGCGGTTCCTTCAAACTGTACCTATCGGGCACCTAAAAAAATACTTTTTGCAACTAATTTTTCTTACAATGATTTGGAAGCAGTAAAGAGCCTTGCGCTTATTGGCGAAGCGTTCAAAGCCGAAATAATTCTTGGTCACGTAGATGTTTCAGAAAGCGATGAGGAAATTGAAGAGCACCCCGCCATGGATAAATTTCTAAATGAGGTAAAAACACTCATTAAGTATCCGCGGATTTTCTCAAAAGTTGTTAACGATCATAATGTGAGCATGGGCTTAGACAAAATAATTGAGGAGTCAGAAATTGATATGTTTGCGCTTTCTACGCACAAGCGCACCTTGGTTTGAGAAAATTTCTAATCCAAGTCTAACTAAGAAGATTTCAAATTATACAGATATTCCATTACTTGCTTTCCACAATCCCATTGATGAGGAATTTACAGGAAGTGATTTTTAATTAATAATCTGTTGTGGATGGATATCTATTCTTTGGCGGCTATAAAAGCAGCCGAGCTTGAAAATGAATTGAAGCGTTTAGGTCGTTGGATGGATAAAACACTTCCGGATGATTTTTTTGTTGACATGGGTCCATTCGGTTCGCACACCATGTGTTATGAACAATGGATTCAGTTTGTACTCATTGAACGGATACATGAAATTATTGCTGAAAGAGGTGAGTTTCCCAGGAACAGCAATCTGGGCGTTTATGGTGTGCGCTATTTTGATGGTGATGAAAATGCGAGGGTGCTTCAACAACTGCTCAGTGAATTAGACCAGTTAATTAATTCACCAATCACTTCTGATACCAAAACTTCCTCTTAAAAGTTGATGGATGAAAAAATCCTTGTTAACTACAATTAAACACCTAGATAGCTTAAGGTTGTTGTTTAACAGTTGATATTCAATTGTACTTAGCACATAATGGATAGTCCGAAATAGGAAGAAGCACATCTTTCAAACTGTAAAATGAAAATCAAGCTGTCTGAATAATCGATGGCACACATCCGCATAGTACTATTACCTGATTAATTCGCTACCTTTGCGCATCACTCCTCCAAATTCCCGTAGAAATGCGCTTTCTGCGTAGCCGCTCAGGCGGATTCGAGCCAAGAGGCGTCAACTTTAAACAATTACACGGTTACCGTGCATTACAACAATTAACACATGTCATTCGAACAATTACATCTCATTGAACCTATTTTAAAATCGCTGAAAGCCGAAGGTTATACCAAACCAACTCCCATTCAGGAAAAAGCTATTCCGGTATTACTTGACCGCCAAGACTTACTGGGCTGCGCACAAACCGGCACAGGAAAAACTGCGGCCTTTGCGCTTCCAATTCTTCAACTTCTCCATCAGGATGAACTTTATAAAAAAGCACCTGCTGGAATTAAAACATTGATACTTACGCCCACACGAGAACTTGCTATCCAGATTGGAGAAAGTTTTGCCGCCTATGGCAAATTACTTCGCATCCGTCATACTGTAATTTTTGGTGGTGTACCTCAAAAGTCACAAACCGATGCGTTGCGCGCGGGGGTTGATATTCTTATTGCAACCCCTGGTCGTTTACTTGACCTGATGGACCAGCGCTATGTGCGCCTTGAGCATATTAAAATGTTTGTGCTTGACGAAGCCGACCGCATGCTCGACATGGGCTTTATTCATGATGTGAAAAAAATTATCGGTCGCATACCAGCCAAACGTCAAACTATTTTCTTCTCTGCCACGATGCCTCCAGAGATTTCAAAACTGGCTGATACAATTTTAACTAATCCTGTAAGAGTAGAGGTTACTCCTGTTTCTTCCACTGCAAACACAGTAAAACAGGAAATCTATTTTGTTGAAAAAGCAAATAAGAAAAACCTATTGTTGCATTTACTAAAAGGCAATAACATCAATACGGCATTAGTATTTACACGCACCAAACACGGTGCAGATCGTGTTGCAAAAGATCTGAATCGGGCCGGCATCATGGCCGAGGCTATTCACGGAAATAAATCTCAGAATGCACGCCAACGTGCATTAACTAATTTCAAGTCGCAGGAAACACGAGTGTTGGTAGCTACCGATATTGCCGCGAGAGGAATTGATATCGATGAGTTGTCGCACGTAATCAATTATGAATTACCCAATATACCTGAAACCTATGTTCACCGCATAGGTCGCACGGGCCGGGCCGGAGCGAGTGGTATTTCGATATCTTTTTGCGATGGTGAAGAGAAAGCTTATCTGAAAGATATTCAGAAATTGATCGGAAAATCATTGCCGGTAGCGGAAGATAATCCTTATGCGATGTCCAATACTTCTTTAGCTAATGCTACTGTACCCCCGCGAAATCAGCAACAAAATAATTCGCGCAAGCCGAGATTCAATCGCAATGCACCTTCTAAGTCAACGCATAGTTCATCAAAATCCGGTTCTGCGTCTGTTCACTCAAAACCATCAACTTCTTCACATTCAAAAAAATCGTCAGGTTCAACACATACTAAATCAGCTTCTGCAACAAGAAGATCAAGCCGTGACTGGAGAAGCATTTCTTCCGAAAAGAATTATTGATCCTCTTTCCTGTGCAGCTATTTTGTAAAAAGTAAGTGCAAAGGATCATGAAACGTACAAGACCAATCTTGATATTGATTAAATTTCAATCATGAAGATTGGTCTTCTTTCTGATACACATAGTTACCTGGATCCAAAAGTTATCAGCTATTTTAAAGACTGTGATGAAATCTGGCATGCCGGTGACATTGGTGATCGGGCAGTAGTTGATGAACTGGAAAATTTCAAACCACTGCGCGCAGTGTTTGGAAATATTGATGATAAGGAAATGCAAGTGCGTTTTCCGGAAGATAGTTGGTTTGAATGCGAGCGTCTTACCATATGGATGACGCACATTGGCGGGGCGCCCCCGAACTATAATCCTCGCATAAAAAAAATATTAAACCAGCGCATACCAGATATATTTATTTGCGGGCATTCGCATATACTCAGAGTAAAGAAAGATGTGAAGTACAATAACATGCTATACCTTAACCCGGGTGCTGCCGGAAATCAAGGTTTTCATCACATAAAAACCATCATGCGATTTGAAATTTCTGGTAAAGAAGTAAAAAACCTGGAAGTGATAGAACTTGGCAAGCGAGGTGAAATCATTCAATAATCAGAAATGATGCTAATTACCGGAGTCAACAAAAAAAGCCAACAAGGAATACCCTGTTGGCCTGTTAGTTATTTAGAAAGGAAAATTAAGCCTTCTTAGCTTTAAATTCTTCCTTGATTTTTTCAATATCTACCGACTTTGCCACTGGCTTGTAATTCTGATTTTTCAAATCGGTTCTTCTGCGGGCAGCTTTAGCCTTATCCTTGCGGTTTTTTCTTTTTAAACGAGTTACTGACATGGCCTTTTTTGTTTAATAGGGCGCAAAAATAATCAGGTTTTCCGATTTTAAATCAACTCACCTGAAATTTCTTCCATTTAGTTCGAAAATCTTGAAATCAGATGGCCGCATTATCCTGAAATGCTTTACTAAAGTAACTCGTTCATTTCAAAATCTGATTTATTAAAACTTCAGTCGCAATGCATATTTTGGGTTAAATTGCCACGATTTAATATGGAAAAACCCACTTTACCGAAAGGCACGCGCGATTTTGGCCCTACCCAGATGGCCAAGCGGCAGTTTATACTGGAAAATATTAAGAACGTATTTCAGAAATATGGCTTTCAGCCCATTGAAACACCCGCTATGGAAAACCTGTCTACACTAACAGGAAAATATGGTGAAGAAGGTGATCAACTGCTTTTTAAAATATTGAATTCTGGCGACTATCTGAAGGATGTAGACGCCCAGAAACTTAACGCGAAAGACTCAAAACAGATTACCAGTAGTATTTCAGAAAAGGGTTTGCGCTATGACCTCACCGTTCCTTTTGCCCGCTATGT
>JALOMN010000302.1 GCA_025455445.1 Cyclobacteriaceae bacterium | reverse complement strand
AGCTCACCATTTATGGCGGTATATTTCATATCTACCGGTGGCAAATCCGTTGAAAAATTTGAAGTCCATTCTAGACCATTCTTCTTAGAGATTTTAGCTATTGAAACGGGTGTCTTACCTTCTACTTTACTTTCAGAATAGAACAAAACAAAATAGACAGGTTCAGCAGTAGCCAACGAAATGCCCTTGATCAAAGGAATATTTCGTGACGTAAAGGTAGCAGTGTCTACCTGAAAAGTAATTTTCTGTTCAGCCGTGCGAGCAGGAGAAATGGAATAAAAATATCCCACTGGGTGCGTCTCCGTTAATTTTAGTCCAGCGGTATAAGTTTCTGCAATCACCATAGGCCGGTAAAGTAATTCATCCGGCACATCTTTAAATAAGGGAATAGAATCACTTTCATCCACTACCCATTTGAGTGAATGACTTAACTCTTCCAATTCCTTTGTCTTGGCCTGCACTTCACGTTTTGAAAACTCCTGCATGGCGTGAATTAAATTCTTTAATACATCTACCGTACCATAAGCACCAGAGATGTATGACTTATAAAATTTAGCATCTTGTTCCCACGCTGTGGTGGTTAATAAAGTATGAGTAGCACTATCCAATAATTTCAAAAGGTGAAGTTCGTTTTTAACCAATTGAATTCTCTTCGGGATATTTTCACCGCCCTTTAATTTATTCTTTTTGGTTTCTTCCGTCATGTATTCCAATTCCGAAATTTTCATATTGAACACACCTGAAGGCATGGGGTCATTATCCCACTTTTTAAGATTGGTAAACACGGGGTTTTTTTTCAATTCCGAAGCATTTACCGGAAGGGAGTCCTTCTTAATCTTTTCACGTAGTTTGTTCAGTTCTGAATCAAATACCAATAGCTCATTGCGCACAGGATATACTTCATCCTTGATAATTCTGATTGTTTTTTTTGACCACTCTGAATAATTCCACAACTTCAAGTCATCTTCCATAAAATCAATCAACGTGGAACCCTCCTTTTTAAAGTCTTTGATTTCCTGCAAATCGATAGTTTGATTGTATCCGGTTTTACCGATTGCCTGTGTGGTAGTCTTATAGTTTTTAAAAGTAGCTTGACATGAATCAAATGTAGAAGACAGCTTTTCAAGTGAAAGCAGCAATACATCATCCGACAAAAGATATAATTCTTTCTTGGTGTCAAACTGATCCTGCAACGCTTTATAGTAAGTGTTAGCTCGCAGATACTGCGCCTCTGATAATTTAAAGTAATTCTTAAGTAATATTACTTTATCCTTGCGCTCCTTTAACCCTTTCGTGCGGGTTTCGATATCCAATAACACATCAGATTGTTTTACACCAAACTCACCGGTTATCAAATCTCTGCGTGTGTACATCTGATAGTTTTCACTATTACGCTTTATCTCTTTTTCGGTAATGATCGGATAGGCTTTGTCGTAGAATAAAATAGCCGAATCGATGTTGGCGGTTAGAATTTCAGTTTGTTTCAGCACATCATTTTTTAACGACTTTTCATGGTAGGTAATTGCCATAAAAAGGTAGGCACTGGGGTTGTCAGTGTTTTCCTTCAGATACTTTTTTAAATGAGGCTCCGCCTGCTCATATTGTTTTGCGTTCAGCAGTACCATCAGGTCTTTATATTTTACCTTCTGAGCTAACCCTAAAGCAGGAAGAATGAAGCAAACTATCAGAACTATAATACCTTTGGTATTCATTTTACTATTAAAAATTCTGTGAAGTTATTAAAATTAGAGACATTTATAAATGCTTATATTTCAATAACCGAGCCAATCGCAACCCATGAAAGAAGTGTTTTCATTTTTAAAGCCCATTGTTAGTACTTTGATTATCATTGGATTATTGCAGGTAACGGGCCTGTGGAGCAGCGCTTCGTCATTAGCACAATCGCTTGTACTCAAGACAGGGGCACTAAATGCTGACTCTGATTTTAAAAAACCAATTGGAGCTTTCGATTACCAATTTGATATGTTGGATATGCATGGAAATCCCATATCGGCAGAGAAGTTGAAAGGTAAAGTAGTATTTCTAAACCTATGGGCTACATGGTGCGGACCTTGCAAGGCTGAGATGCCTGGCATAGATAATCTTTATCAAAAATTGAAAGAGTATCCGATAGAATTTGTTATCCTTTCGGTGGACAAGGCAAATGCACAAAGTAAAATTGAAACTTACCTCTCGAAAAATAATTATTCGTTTCCGGTGTATATGCTGCAAGGTGTAGCCCCTGAACTTTTACAAGTCCCATCAATACCTACTACCTATGTAATCAACAAAGAGGGCAAAGTAGTATTAAAGGAAATTGGTGCCCGCAATTACGATACAAAAAAAATGGCCAACTCCCTTATTGAATTGTCCACACAATGAACTCTTAACACTCAATAAAATACTATGAGCTTTAGTTTAAATGGAAAAGTAGCAGTTGTTACCGGAGCCGGAAGCGGCATAGGAAAAGCTATTGCCATTAAGTTTGCGCAACACGGAAGTACCGTATGTGTGCTGGACGTGAATGAAAAAAATGCCGTTGCCACAGTAAATGAACTAGCCGATAAGAACCTACTTGCCAGAGCTTATCCGTGCGATGTAACCAAACAACAACATGTAATAGAAGTGATGAATGCCATCGCAAAGGAACATGATCGCATCGACATTCTTGCCAACTCAGCAGGCATCGCGCACATTGGTAAACTGGATACTACGCCCGAAGCGGACTTTGATAAATTATTCCAGGTGAATGTAAAAGGAGTTTATAACAGCATGTTTGCTGCCGTTCCTTACATGAAAGAAAGGAAGCGCGGAGTGATTCTTAATATTGCATCAGTTGCAGCCACCGTGGGTATTGCCGACCGCTTTGCCTATTCGATGACGAAAGGTGCAGTATTAACCATGACCTTATCAGTGGCGAAAGATTATGTTAAAGAGGGCATTCGATGTAATTCAATTTCACCCGGCCGCGTGCACACCCCTTTTGTAGATGGCTTCTTAAAAGCAAATTATCCCGGCAAGGAGGATGAAATGTTTGAGAAACTTTCAAAGACACAACCCATCGGCCGCATGGCTGAGCCGGAAGAGATCGCAAATCTTGCCTTGTACCTGTGTTCGGATGAAGCCTCGTTTATTACCGGCACCGACTACCCTATTGATGGTGGATTTTTAAAACTTAATACCTGATGAAATTATTTCGATTTGGAGAATCCGGCAAAGAAAAACCCGGCATTGTATTGAATGATACTCACTATGATGTATCTGCTTTTGGCGAAGATTATGGTGAAACATTTTTTGAAACAAATGGCATAACCCGATTGAGTGAGTGGGTCGATAAAAATAAATCTTCGCTAAATTCAGTGCGTGAAGGTGAACGCCTTGGTTCGTGTGTTGCCCGTCCCTCAAAAATTATTTGCGTGGGGTTGAACTATACCAAGCATGCACTGGAATCGAAAATGCCATTGCCTTCCGAGCCAATCATCTTCTTTAAATCTACCACTGCACTTTGCGGACCCAACGACAACCTGGTAATCCCACGAAACAGCACTAAAACAGATTGGGAAGTTGAACTGGCGGTAATAATTGGAAAGAAAGCAACATA
>JALOMN010000028.1 GCA_025455445.1 Cyclobacteriaceae bacterium | reverse complement strand
CTTTTCAATTGGAAGAGAGTTTCCGTTGAAAAACATCTCAGGCTCTTCATCCGAAGCTGCCGCTATAAACAAATCAGCGGTATATTCCTGACCTGCAACTAAGGTGTTGGATTCCGCGCGTACCATTGGCACAACGCGGCTAAATTTAATAGTAGATGCTTCCGCACGATTAAATAGTGAGTCAAGGGCAACACGCTCATACTCAACCAAAATTTCAGTTTGCATCTGGCTTACAGATGCAATGGCTCCCATTGTAGGTGTCGTTTCAAATGAGAAATGAAGGAAAGATTTTCCCAACTGATTCGCATTATCCTTGAACTCATCATAATCTTCTGCCTTCCTGTTTAGTTTAGGAAACGGTGTTTTCAAACCCATGATTTTGTTAAGTTCAGCAACGTAGGATATCAGTTTTTTCTCATATTCTAAACCTACCTCAGGCTTATTACTATCTAGCATTAATTCTTCAGCACGATTCGTATTAAGCACAAGTTCTTCTCTTTCAATTGCAGCTCCGTCAGGCTCAGTCGACATCTGTTTTTTTAAGCCTTCAAGGTAATCAATCATCCCTTTTGTAAGTTCACGAACCTGCTTGGCTTGTTCCTGCGCCTTCATTGATCGCTCATCTTTATTTGTTGAAGCGAGAATGTCTTCTAATCTTTTATCATTAGATCTCATTGTCTCCTCATTCATTTTCGTAAGCGTATTATCGATGATGGCGAATTTTTCGAGTACCGCGTTACTTACGTTCAGCGCCAGCAGCGCTGTAAGTACGAGGTACATCATGCCAATCATCTTTTGCCTGGGTGTTTCTTTACCACCTGCCATGGTCTATTTATTTAAGTTGGTTAGAAAATCAGAATCGTTCAAAACAAAAATTTTAGTTACCAGAGCCTTTCATGGCTGTAAGCATACCGCCATACACTTTATTCAAAGCAGTAATATTAGAAGTTAACGAACCTAACTCAGTAGTAAACTTAGTGGTGTTTTCTCCTACTTTAGAAAGTCCTTGCATCGCTCCTGTTAAGCTTTCATAGAACTTATTCATATTCTTCACATGAGAATCTGCATCTTTCAATTCCATTTCATAAATGGTATTTAAAGCAGCAAGGTTCTTTGTTACTTTTTGCACTTGTGAGTGGTATTCACTAGTGTCTTTAGACGCATCGGCCATGGCAGTAACAGCCTTCATTGCAGTGCCATATGATTTATTCATTTCCTGTAATGCTGATGATGCTGACTGTACGTTTTTAGCATATTCGTTTGTGGCAACAGCGGCATTTGACAAGTTATTCATTTGTGATGCTGAAGTGGCAAGGTTTGTTAGACCCTTTCCAAGATTGTCCAAAAGATTCTGGTCAACTTTAGCGGTTTTCAACATCTCATCGATTTTAAGTAGTGGCGAATCTCCGGCAGCCGGACGATTGCTTATGCGGGTTGCAGTTGGGTTAATCGGACCTTCATAATCTTCTGCGAGTTCTGGATATACTTTTGACCAATCTGGCTCTTCATGCTTAGGCTCAAATGCACTCAGGAAGAAGATACCTGCTTCCACACTCAAACCTATCATCAACATTGCGTTAGCACCTTCCAAGTGAAGGATTTTGAAGAGTGCTCCAATGATTACAACCGCTGCACCAATTCCATATACTTTGGGCATGATGGTTGTGAAGAATAACGAAACAAATCCGCCTTTTTTCTTTGCCATGGTTCTTTAAAATTTAAGTTAGTCCGTTTTTTTTAATAAATATAACCAGAGATTTTTAATTAGTTGATTTTGAATTCTGTTCCAGAGGAGCGTCCTAAGCTGGTCATCGCACAGCGGAAACCAATATAAGCGCGTGTGGAATCTTTATATTCATAAGTTCTGGTTCCAGTTTCAAGATAGTATGCAACATCCTTCCAGGATCCACCGCGTATTACTTTTCTTGCATTATACTTTTCTTTTGAATTGCCTGCTTTGTCATAAGCATTTTTATCAATGTATTGAGGATTTAAATCCCATACTGTAGGCACAGAAGCAGGATTAAAATCATCTAAACACCATTCCGAAACATTTCCCGCCATATCTACTAAACCGAAGTCGTTAGGGAAGTAAACTCCAACTGGGGAAGTATAAGCAAACCCATCATCATAAAAGTTACCTCTGCCAGGCTTGAAGTTGGCCAGCATACAACCCTTAGAGTTTCTGATGTAAGGGTTACCCCATGGATATTTAGCCATGTCTCTTCCACCACGTGCCGCATATTCCCATTCTGCCTCAGAGGGTAATCTAAATGCAGGCATCGGAGGTTTGTCGCCATCATTTTTTCTCCATTGATTTAAAAATGCAGTTCTCCATTTTCCAAAAAATACTGCTGCTTCCCAACTCACACCAACTACAGGATAATCCTGGTAACCTGGGTGCTGCCAGTAATAATTAACCAATGGATCGCCCATGTGATGAGAAAAGTCCTTCATCCATACAGTAGTATCGGGATGATACTTGGCCATGAAATCTTCTCTGCCAACCTGAGGGAAGTTAACCAATCCTTCTGCGCCACCGGCACTCATATTAGGGCCATCCGGATCGAGGAAGTAGGTAGTAAACTGAAGGTATTCATCATTGGTGATTTCGGTTTCATCCATGAAGAAGGATCCAATTGTGATTTGCTTATTGAAGTTTATTTGAGTGGACGCAGGATCTTCATCGGCCTGACCCATATGGAAAGTACCAGCAGGTATAGGCAACATTCCATAAGGGATGATGATTCCCCAATCCGGTCTGCTTTCAAGCCTTGATTGACCCACCAAATTTCCAGTGGCATCTCCGCCACTACCTCCACCTAGCAATCCGCAACCTGTTACAAGGGCTCCCGCAAGCAGAATTAACAAAGGGTAAAATGCTCTTGGTGAAACTGTTTTCTTCATACATTATTTATTAAAACCTAGCTCTATTATTTGTTTTTTGAACTATAGAGATCCGAAAGTTATTCTTTTTTGCTTTTTGTTTTCAACAATAGTGTCACAAATTCAGTAAAAAATACATAACCCCAAAATTAATTATCGATTTAGTGTCGATAACGGGGTGTTCTAACCACTTTTTTCCCGCTAGCCGGATTTACCGGCAAGCTATAGGATAAGATTACTTCTTGTGAAGTCGGTTGTTTTGCATCCTGATCATTAACTACGTAATCCAAACCATAGCCAATCTTCAAGGACTTATCTTTGAGTAAACTGTAACCAAGAAGAAGTATAACAGCCTCTGATTGTCTAAACGATAAACCACCATACATAGTATCTTTATAATAGGCAATACCTCCCAAATCAAAGGTTGTTTTAGTGAAATCAGACTTCACGAGTGTTGAGAACTGTATTCTCAGATCAAAATTAACATCATAAAAATAACCTGCAGTAAGGTAACCGTGTGGTTCCAGCGCATTGCGTTGGCTTAAGCCAAAATCAAATTCAGACTTTAAAAGGTGGTTAACGCTCAACCCTACATAATATTTTTGGTTCTGATAAAACGCACCCACTGCTAAATCCGGGCGCACCTGAGATTCTTTTCCCTGTTTATTTAATTTAGGGTCGTTTGGATCGATAGGACGATAAAGATCAAAATTTACAGTTTGAGAATACATTCCAAGCTTCATTCCAAAGCTAAGTCGGCTACCAGTATTGGGCGCAAAGTAAGTACTGGTATTAGCAGAGCCCCCTCTGCTGCTGATACTACCTGCTCCTCCTTTGAGTTGAATGCTGTAAGAGTAATTTGCTTGTGCTTCCAGGTTGGATTGTGGTCCTAAGCGGTCATTCACGACATACGCACCAAAACCGCTTTTGATTTTATAGGCAGGTGTAGAGAAGCTAATAATTTGTGTAGTGGGCGCACCGCCTCCTCCTACTGTGGGTTGGTAGCCCAACCATTGAGAGCGATGTATTGCAGTAAATTTTGTTGTTCCCTCAAGACCCGCATAAGCAGGGTTGAAATAAAGGGTATTAAACATGTAATGGGTAAACTGTGGATCCTGTTGACCAAACAAGTCAACACTTAAAACTGACCCAAGTACCACTAACAGTAACGCCTTTCTCACAACAAATTGATTTCAATAAGACTTAAATATAAATTAAATATTTCAACATCTTCAAAATAAATTTATTTGAGTGTGATAAAGACTGTTGAAACTTCAATACTATTTTATTCCATTTGCCGCCTTCACGTAAAGCTCAAGCGCTCCAGTCATGGATGGCGCATTGGGTAGTGGCGCCTCTATATCTAAAATTAAATCGGCATCTCTTACTGCTTTTGCGGTAGTCGGTCCAAAGGCTGCAATGCGTGTATTATTTTGTTTAAAATCAGGAAAGTTTACCAATAAAGAGTTTATTCCGGAGGGGCTGAAGAATGCAAGTATATCATAATACACATTCTTTAAGTCGCTGAGATTGGCTGCCACGGTATGATACATGATAGCCTCATTAAAATGGAATCCATTATTTCTCAAAAAGTCAGGAATATCACTTTTACGTATATCCGAACATGGAAATAAGAATCGTTCATTCTTATGTTTTTTGATGATCTCCAACAAATCCTTTGTGTCCTTCAGGCCTGCAAAGATTTTACGCTTTCGAATCACAATGTACTTCTGAAGATAATTTGAAGTCTGATCAGAGATGCAGAAGTATTTCATTTCCGGGGGCATCTCTAGCTTTAATTCCTGGCAAATTGAAAAAAAGTGATCTACCGCATGACGACTTGTGAAAATGACAGCAGTATGCTGCAGGATGTCAATCTTTTGCTTGCGAAACTCTTTAAGAGGCACTGCTTCAACCTGAATAAAAGAACGAAAGTCAATTTTTAAATTGTATTTCTCAGCAAGTTTCAGGTAAGGAGAGTTGGCATCGGTGGGAGCTTCCTGGGTGACTAAAATGCTCTTTACCTTGCGCACTCTGTCATTAGCAATTTGAGTCATATCAACGCGGATCGTATTCGGCTAAAAAAATAACACCTTAATCAAAATCATTAACGGAATGATTTCTGAACCACAAAGGTAGGAAAATAAATGAAAAACGGAGGAACCGGTTCGGCCCAATAATTTGAAATAAAAAAACACCGTGCTTAAAACTAATATCAAACAAACTCCCCATATCAAATAAGAAAAAAAATCAGGGTTTTGTGATTGACCAATAAAATAACCCGCGGAAAATAATCCGGCCAGTATCATCGCACCATATAAACTTCTGACAAAATTGAAATATTGAAACCGAACCAGGTCTCTAAAATTAAATAGCTTACTCATTATCCAGATGAGTAATAATTTTGCCATTAGTAAAAAGAAAAACAACAGTGAAATTAAAAACCACCATGCAACCAGCCGGTATAATGAGCTTGAAGCATGTGGAAAGGGCATCGCTACGGAAGGATAACCCCAATGTGCCGCTATCATCAATAATAAGCTGCAACACATACTGATAAACATGAAAAATAAAATGTTAGCACTGGATCCAATCCTACCTGTAGTAATTGCTTCCTCACGCGAATGAATGACAAAGACTTTAATAATATTGAGGTAATCCAATGTGAGGTTTGTATTGCTTCTGAATAAAAACACAAAGAAGATTAACAGAAGCAGACATACCAGAATTACAAAATCAGAATAATAAGATGGTTGCCGAATTAAATTATCTAAATCTGCCGTTGCATCCTTATAGTGTAATTTTATTGAAAGTGATTGTATGTGTTGAGGTGCATATACTGAAAGTACTTCTGCGGCTCCATAAATCCTGCGCAGACTATCCATATTTAATTTAATCAACCCTTCGGCATCGCCCACCAATTTACCATCCATGAACACGCCATACCTACCTGTCAATTGTATAACAAGTGCCTTTCCTGCAAATGATTGATCAATATGAAGATGAACAGACTGTGTGCGCTGCCCCGTATAGTTTTTGTAGGTGCCTTCCTGAAGCACCTTCGCCTTGGGCATAAGGTCAATGCTTACTTCGCGAACCTGCCCGGAAGTTTCAATTGTAAGTAGGAGTAATAAAGTAATTAATAGCTTTTGCATGATTCAGCCAGCAAAAATATCAGAATAGTAGTTGGAATGGAAGTATGCAGGCATTATCATTTATATCTTTGTGCAACTGATGAGTGGTCTCTATATTCACATACCCTTTTGCAAACAAGCTTGCTATTATTGCGATTTCCATTTTTCCACCAATCAATCCTATCGGGCGGATATGATTCAGAGTATTGCCCGCGAGTTAGCCATTCAACAAGAATACCTGGAGGGTGATGTAATTAATACTGTATACTTTGGTGGCGGAACTCCATCTCTTCTAAGCCCAAAAGATTTTGAGCTACTATTTGAAACCATTTACAAACATTATAAAGTAATTGACCAGGCCGAAATTACACTTGAGGCAAATCCGGATGACCTAAGCCCCGAAAAAATTCAAACATTAAAGCAATTTGGCATTAACCGACTTAGTTTAGGAATACAATCATTTGATGATACCGTATTAAAGTTTCTTAATCGCGCCCACTCTGCCCATGATGCCATTGTGTGCATCGATTTATTGCGAAATGCCGGGTTCAATAATTTAAGTATTGATTTGATACATTCCATCCCTGGCCAGGACGAAGCAGTGCTTATCAAAAATCTGAACGCAGCCCTCGCATTATCACCTGAACATATTTCAGCCTACTCACTTACCATTGAAGAAAATACCGTATTTGGCCGTTGGGCATCCAAGGGAAAGATAAAATCATTGGACGAAAATACTTCTGCCCATCAGTTTGAGTTAATCATGAACACAATTATTTCTGCAGGATACAGGCATTACGAAATTTCAAATTTCTGTTTACCCGGGTTCCAATCAAAGCATAACAGTAGTTATTGGAATCAGCAAAAATATCTGGGTGTTGGGCCGAGTGCCCACTCATATAATGGTGTGAGTCGACATTTCAATGTCGCGAATAATCATGTCTACATGAAAACAATCCTGGAGGATAAACTCCCTTGTGAAACAGAACTATTGACACAGGCAAATAAAATTAATGAATACATCTTTACTTCATTACGAACAGATACTGGTTGTCAATTATCATACCTTAAGAATATGTATGATTATGACCTACTTAAAAATTATGAAGGCTATCTTACTAAACTAGAACAGGAAGGTAAAGTAAGCGTGCATGATGGTATATTGACGCTTACCCATTCGGGCAAACTATTGGCAGACCGAATTGCGTCTGACTTATTTGTTTTATCGGAATAATTGCTTCTATATATTATAGTGTATTGATGTTATTCTTATTTTGCATGATATGAACTCAGAAGAGAAAAAAATATATTTTCTGCTTAAGTCGGTGATTTATCATTACCACGGTTTAGACGAGGCAGAAAAGATTGATCTTCAAAACACTTCTGCTGAACTTGACGGGCAGGAAGAGTTGAGATGGGCGCTTAATTTTGTTGCAGAAGATTATATAACCGCTTTTGATCGCGCCCGTGCCTACTTAAATAACATTATTGGCGACTATGCAAAACCTAAGCGCATTGAATTAATTAAAATGGTGTGGCAAGCTAACAATATAAAGGGCTATGTGACTGAAATGGAAGCCACCGCCATGGTAAAACTGGCCAAAGACTGGAATGTGGAAAAAGAGCTGGTTAATTTGATTTTAGAATAACAGATAATTCCTGTTCTCCCTCATAAATTCATGATGCATCTCTACAAAAAGTTATACGGTTAACTTTTACAGTAACCATATAATAATTTGCACACTCAGTGGCGTCAATATAAAATGAAATGCCATTAAAGGCTCATCATGTCTTTGAACTTGGCTGCTTGCCTGCGACTTACTTCCACTTTATCTCCACCACGAAGTTTCACCATCAGGCCTCCATTGAACCAGGGTTCAATACTTTCTACCCAGCTTAAATTAATAATGTGTTTACGACTTGCTCTGAAGAAAGCGCGCTCATCCAGTCTGTCATCCAATGCGTTAAGAGATTTATGAATCATGGGGCGGTTATTCTCAAAGTACACTTTAATGTAATTGCCATCTGATTCAAAGAAACGGATGTTGGCAAGACTTACAAACCAACAGCGCTCACCGTCTTTCACAAACACCTGATCTTCCAGCCCCAATTTCTTTCCGGCTCCGCGACCTGCCTTGTTGCGTTCCTTTTCCAGAATCTTCTGCACGGCTTCACTTAACCGATCGGTTTGAATAGGTTTTAGTAAATAGTCGAGGGCATTCACTTCAAATGCCTTAATCGCAAATTCATCATAAGCTGTAGTAAACACCACCAAGGGTGCCGACTCGAGTGATTCAAGTAACTGAAAGCCTGTGCGTCCAGGCATTTGAATGTCTAAGAATAGAAGATCGGGATTCAGATCATTGATCATTTGCTCGGCCTCATCCGCATTCATTGCTTCGCCCACTACTTCAATGGAAGGATGCTCTTCAAGAAGTTTGATCAATTCTTTCCGCGCCAGGCGCTCATCATCAATTACAAGTGCTCTCATGTATTTGTTAGGTGTGGTATAATTAGTTCTGTCCGTACAAAATTATTGTTTTCGTTGCTAATGGTGAAACGCGCTTCCTCACCATATAATAATTTTAATCGCTGGGCGGTATTGCTTAGTCCAAGTCCACTTCTCTTTTTACTGTGTCCGTTCAGGTGATAATGACCACTATTTCGAATCACAATCTTAAGATAATTTTTCTCGATTGAAGTCTTCACCTGTATAACCCCTCCCTCAGTAAGTTTTGAAATCCCGTGTTTCACACCATTTTCAACCAACGTTTGAATCATTAATGGAGGAACCAGAAAACCTTTTGATTCGGGCGCAATGTCAAACTCGGTCTTTAGTCTCTCCTCAAAACGAATGCTTTCTAATCCTAAATAGTCTTTTACGATTTTTAGTTCATCGCCAAATTTAGTTAGGCCTCGTTTGTCTGCCACGAGCGAGTTACGCAGAATATTAGATAGTTGATTGATGGCCATCTTCGATTTTTCAGGATTTTCATCCACCAGGGCCCGAATGCTATTCAATGCATTAAAAATAAAATGAGGATTTAATTGAGATTTAAGATTGCTCAACTCAATCTCTTTGATGGAAGCCTCTAGCTTCAGCGACTTATTGTATCGCTCAAAATAGTTATAGATGAAATAGAAGACAGACCACAAAAAGAATAGGATGGAATAATAAAATGACTGGCCCACAATATTCATCAGGTTGAACACAACTCCCTGGTTGAATAACCCCAGTGCGACCGAAGCCGGAATCCTAAGAAAATACATAATCACACCCAGCGACAAGGAAGACAATAATACACGCGGAATCAATCGCGGCATTCCCAAGCTGAGCCATCGCCAACCATTAATGTTTGATCGATAAATATGTGATATCAGCAAACAGAAAAATGCCTCATAGGCAAGGAAGAGAATACGCTGCACACTAATGGAGTTGTTGGCTGAGGCAAGCACACTGGCCACTATCTGCACTACTGCATAGAGTGTCCAACCACCTATCTGCAACGACCAATATAATCGCTGCTTATTATCGACCACCTTGTTTACCATTGAATCGCAAAATTAGCAAATCCAATAGGGTGTTTTGGATTTTCTTACATAGGCGGAATTTGTTGGCCTGTTGAGACGTTTAGATAAGTTCTGGTTTTAAATACTTACCCGTAAAGCTTGCCGGATTTTTCGCTACCGCTTCCGGTGTTCCTTTCGCTATAATGCGACCTCCACCAGCACCACCTTCCGGTCCTAAATCCACTATGTAATCGGCTGATTTGATAACATCCATGTTATGTTCAATCACCAATACAGTGTTGCCTTTATCGACTAGCTTTTGAAGCACTTCCAACAGGTGACTAATATCTTGAAAATGCAACCCTGTGGTGGGTTCATCCAAAATATACAATGTCTTTCCTGTATCTCGCTTTGAAAGTTCTGTAGCAAGTTTTACGCGCTGTGCCTCACCGCCAGAAAGCGTAGTGGCATGCTGGCCGAGTGAAATGTACCCTAATCCCACTTCATTTAAGGTTTGAATTTTTCTTAGAATACGCGGTTGATTTTCAAAAAAAGTAACTGCTTCTTCTACCGTCATTTCCAATACATCTGAGATGGACTTTCCTTTGAAACGAACCTCCAGTGTTTCCCGGTTATAGCGTTTGCCCTTGCAGGTTTCACAAGGCACATATACATCCGGAAGGAATTCCATTTCAATTAATCTCAAACCGGCACCTTCGCACGTTTCGCAACGCCCACCTTTTACATTGAATGAAAATCTTCCAGTCTTATATCCGCGAATTTTTGCCTCTGGCATCTGCGCAAACAAATCTCTGATTTCGGTAAATACTCCGGTGTACGTTGCCGGATTTGATCGGGGAGTTCTTCCAATCGGTGATTGATCCACTTCAATAACCTTGTCGATCAATTTCAGACCCTCCACTTTTTTATAAGACAGCGGCTCCGTGCGGGAATTAAAAAAATACTGATTTAAAATAGGGAAAAGTGTTTCGTGTATCAGTGTGGATTTACCGCTTCCCGAAACCCCCGTGATGCACGTAAATGTTCCGAGTGAAATTTCAAGATCAACATTTTTCAGGTTATTGCCGGTGGCACCAATTAATATAAGTTTTTCGCCACTGCCCTTTCTTCGCTCTTTTAAATGTGCCTGCCTGCACCCGGCCCAATATCAATAATGTAATCCGACTCGAGCATCATCTCTTTATCATGCTCCACCACAATGACCGAGTTACCCAGGTCACGTAAATCTTTCAAAGCTTTAATTAGCTTAACATTGTCGCGCGCATGCAACCCTATACTAGGTTCATCCAAAATATATAACACTCCCACTAACTGAGTACCAATTTGTGTTGCCAAACGAATGCGCTGTGCTTCGCCACCACTAAGGGTTCGCAGCGGTCTGTTGAGGTTAAGATAGTCCAACCCAACATCTAGCAAAAAACCAATACGCTTGCGTATCTCTTTTAATACTTCAGTGGCAATTATTTTTTGTTTGTCACTGATTCGATGCTCCAGGCCATCAAACCAATTTTTCAGTTCATTGATGTTGAGCATCGCAAGTTGTGCAATGTTCTTATTGTCGATCTTAAAATGAAGCGATTCCTTTTTTAGTCTCGCCCCCTCACAATCCGGACATACTTTGGTAATTGTAAAATCATCTACCCACTTGCGAATTGCTTCCGAGCCTTCTTCTTTTTGCTTTTGCAGAAAATTGATAATGCCTTCAAACTTCGTGTTCCATTCGGTG
>JALOMN010000301.1 GCA_025455445.1 Cyclobacteriaceae bacterium | reverse complement strand
AAACAAAAAAAGGCATCCACGAAAGTGAATGCCTTTTAAATTTTATTTTAAAACCGATTAAGTAGCCCAGGTTTTTCCATTTCCTGCTTCAGCCAATGGAACGCATCCTTTGTAAGCTCCGGGCACTGCTATGTATTGCAATACCTGCGTTGCACCTGGCTCAGAAGTAAAGAAACCCAGCAGCGTAAGTTCTTTTGCCATTAAAATAAATGGACGTTTAGCTTCTTTGTTTTCTTTCATTTCCTTCAACGCAGCTTCGTGGGTTTTCTTCACAAACTCCACCTGCTGTTCGGGTGTGCAATAAATAAAACTGTCGCCATATGCCTTTTTTGCTTCTTCCTCAAAAGCAGTAAGGCCTGCCAGGAAACGATCCTGATCTTCTTTCTTGTAACAGTCTTTCAACATCGTATCAATAAAACCAGGAACTCCTGCGTCTTTTGCTCCGGGAGTATCTGTTTTCGGAATGATGATCTCCGCTACTTCCGTTACGATTCGAGCCTGGTCGGGCGTGAAAAACACCGGAGTATAAAGTAACTCAGGAGTGGCTTTGCATCCTTGCAGAATGCCTGTTAAGGCCGAAGCCGAAACAGCTGCTCCCATTAGCAATGCTGTCTTTTTGAGAGCTTCTCTTCTATCGATTTTTTGATTCATATTTCAAGATATAAAATATTTTATAAGTTACCCTTTTTTAATTCCTCCACGGCATAGTTTGCTGCACGAGCGGTGAATGCCATATATCCGAGCGATGGATTCTGACAACCTGCTGAGGTCATGAACGAGCCATCCGTTACAAACACATTTTTACATGCATGTACCTGGTTCCACTTGTTGAGCACAGAGGTTTTAGGATCTTTTCCCATTCGGGCTGTGCCCATTTCATGTATACCTAAACCGATTCCTATTTCTCGATCGTATTTTCTGATGTTCTTGAAACCGGCTGCCTCCAGCATTTCTGCTGCATCATTGGCCATGTCTACACGCATCTTCTTTTCATTTTCGCGCAATACCGCATCAAACGTGAGTGTAGGTAATCCATGTTTGTCTTTCTTGTCTTTGTTGATTACCACTTTGTTATCGTGATATGGCAATATTTCTCCAAAGCCACCCATGTTGATGGTCCAACCACCCGGATTAGCCAACGCGTTTTTCAAATCTGCGCCCAGCAATTCTTCCTCGGCACTTCGCGCCCAGCCCTGACGGCTTGCGCCACCCTGATAACCAAATCCTCGCAGGTAGTCGCGCTTATCTTTGCCAATATTTCTATAGCGTGGAATGTAAAGTCCGTTCGCGCGTCTTCCAAAATAATACTGATCTTCAAACCCTTCTACGGTGGCTCCTGCACCCACGCTCAGGTGATGGTCCATGATGTTATGACCAAGTTCACCGCTGTCGTTACCAAAACCATTTGGGAAGCGATTAGAAATAGAGTTAAGCATGATAAAGGTAGAACCGAATGTGGATGCACACAGGAAAATTACTTTCGCGTAAAATTCCATTTGCTCTCCGGTTTCACCATCCAATACTTTTACTCCGGTTGCTCTTCCTTTTTGTTCATCGTAGATAAGTTCATACACTACTGAATTGGGGCGCAGTGTCATGTTTCCTGATTTCTCGCCTGCCGGCAATGTGCAGGAGTTGCTGCTGAAATATCCACCATAAGGACAACCGCGGCTGCATAGGTTTCTATACTGGCAAGTACCTCGCCATGGAGTGTGCGTTAGTTTTTCTGTAGCATGCGCTACACGCCCGATGGTAAGCAAGCGACCAAATTTATCCTGCATGGATTTCTTCAATTCCTTTTCCACACAGTTGAGCTCCATGGGTGCAAGAAATTTTCCATCCGGAAGGTTGGGTAGATTTTCTACCTGGCCACTTACACCAATATATTGCTCTACATAATCATACCAGGGTTCGATGTCTTTATAACGCACCGGCCAGTCGATTCCAATTCCATCTTTGGCATTCGCTTCAAAGTCCAATTCGCTAAAGCGATAACTCTGGCGGCCCCACATTATAGAACGGCCACCCACATGATAACCACGCATCCAGTCGAAGCGGTTTACTTCCGTGTAAGGATGTTCAAGATCGTTTACAAACCAATGCTGGGTGGAAGGACGAACGGTGTACCCTGTTCGGGCTTGCACCGATTGTTTTTGCAAATCTTCCTGTGTGGGTCGGTCTCCATTTGGTAACTCCCATGGTTCTTTGGTAGCCGTAGGATAGTCGGGGTGCTTCACATCGCGGCCACGCTCCAGCACCAGCGTTTTAAGGCCCTTTTCAGAAAGTTCTTTCGCAGCCCAGCCTCCGCTTATGCCCGTGCCAACCACGATTGCATCGTACGTGTTTTGCTTCTCAGCGTCAATATTCAAATACATATTCAAGTGGGGGTTTTAAACAAACTTTAATGTAAATACATTTTGTACAAAGTGTTGCAACCGTTTATCAATTTTTCCAGGATGTTTAACCTTAGAAGCGTTCGGCTATGCCAAGGCCAAACAAGGCGAAATCATATTTAACAGGATCCGCAGGATCTAACCTGCGCAAGTTGCGGGTAAGCTCTTCGGCTGTCTGCCAATTAAGCTGCTTACTTTTAATTAATTTCAATTTGCGGGCTACTCTTTCTACATGCACATCGCAAGGGCATACCAATTGAGAAGGAGAAATTCTTTTCCAGATGCCAAAATCCACACCCTTATTATCCTGGCGCACCATCCAGCGCAGATACATGTTTAGCCGCTTGCACGCTGATTTATGTTCGGGTGTGGAAACATGTTTAAGTGTTCGCTTCGGATAATCGGGCAGACTAAAAAATTCAGAATGAAAACGTATCAATCCGGATTTGATCGGAAATTCAGAGGAGTCATCCTGGCATGGCAAAAATGCATACTCCAGTGATTCGTATTTTCTATAGCACTGCGCTAATGATTCAATAAAATAAAGCAGATCGGTGGCGTTGAATGTGCGATGTTTAAATTTCAGAAAACGAGTTAAATCACTTTCGTGATGATTTAACAAAAAATCATGCGGGGCTTCATCCATCATGGCAAGCAACTCATTGCATTTGTTGATCACCGTAACGCGTTGCCCCCACGCTAAGGTGGCTGCAAAAAATCCTGCAATTTCAATGTCTTGCTTTTTAGTAAAACGATGTGGCACAGAAATCGGATCCAATTCGATGAATGAAGGGGAGTTGTACTTTTCCACTTTTTCATCGAGAAAATCCTTCAGATTCAGTAACCATTGATTTCTTTTACTCATCGCAATCACTGTGTAAAACGTACTTCCACCCTCCTGTTGATTGCGCGTGTAGTCTCGTCATTACCCTTTTTCAAGGGAGCTTGTTTTCCGTAGCCTTGAATTTTCAACCTTGTCGGATTGATTCCACCCTTAATCAGATAGTCCGCTACACTATTGGCGCGTTGCAATGACAAATCAACATTATACTCGTCAGTGCCAACATCATCCGTATGGCCCATTATAAGAACCTTCCATGTTTTGTGATACGTGAGTATGCCAACTACTTTGTCTAATTCTGAAAAAGATTCTTCCAACAGCACGTACTCATTGAATTTAAACTGCACATTTTTCAACACATAATCATTATCCGGATTTACTTCTGT
>JALOMN010000300.1 GCA_025455445.1 Cyclobacteriaceae bacterium | reverse complement strand
TTGTATGCATACTTCTTCAGAAAATTTATATTCAATTCTGAGCGATAGCTTTGATTGAAAAACTGTTGATCAGGTGTATTGAAATCATACCTGGTTTCCTGGTGGCTCAGGTTTGCGCTGAGATCAAGAATAACAAATTCCTTATAGGTATAATTATATCGCACCGTGCCGCCCAGTGTTTTGCTGTTTACGTTATTCTCTTGTTGATTCAAAATTGTAATTGCCTCTGAGAGTGATGCGGTAGGCCCGATATTAAAACGGCTGTTTAATTTCTTGATTGGAAATCCGCCATTGATATTTGCACTCATCATTTTTGAGTTACTCACATTTACCGGTTGCGTGATTCTGGCAAATGTAACCGGATCAGTTGTTTGTGAATTCACAATCGCATTTTTGGTATACGAGCCATTAAGGAATGCGAAGAAGTTTACAAACTTTGTGGGATTAAATGCGGTGTAATTCAAAATTATGCGATGCACATACGCTGGTACTAGCGTGGGATTACCCACATAAATATTCAACGGATCGGAATTATCTACTACAGGCTGCAATTGCTGAATGTTCGGCTCCTGCATATTGGTTTCATAATCCATGCGCAGATGTTTGGTGCTTGAGAAATCATAATTAAAACGAACTGCTGGCAGCAGGTTTTCAAATGTGCGGTCAATGGAAGTATCGCGCGAAATCAAATCACCTTTTAAATTCGTCATCTGGTAACTTGCTCCTACTGTGATGCTGTATTTCTCACGATTCATTTTAAAATTCAATCCGGGGCGGCTATAGACATAGTTGCTCGTATATTTATTACTGAGCTGAGAATTAAACGTATAGTTACTGTTATCCACATCATACACTTCACGATTTACATCGTTGTTGTTGGTTTGAATGTTGTAATTGGCTTCCAGGTATTTTCTTCCGCCCAGCGGCTCGGTATATGAAAATGTGGCGCCCAACGATTGATTGTCGGTGGTTTGTGTATTGATTTGTTGAATGAGTTGCTCACCCGGTGTTTGATTATACGTTTTATTGAGTGTTTGTAAATCACCTTCGCTGTCGGTGGAACTAAGTCCTGCTGAAAGATTGGTAGTTAAGCTTCTTCCCTTTTTAGAAAAACGATGTCTCCATAACAAACTTGAATTTACATTCAATGCATTTTGGGCATTGGAAGATGCCCGCTGATTTTCATTGAGCAATGAATTATCTGAAAGATTTCTGGTTTCGCCCGTGCTGATTGTATTCTGGTCTGCTTCTGAATAAGCAGCATTGGCTGTTAAGCGAAGTGTATTGGCCGAATCAATGTTGTGATCAAGCATAAGTGTTCCGCGGTGGCTGCTGCTGTTACTCAATTGCTTGCTTAGCTGGGTAAGCACATTATTTAAACTTTCATCAGGTAAAAAATTGGTTCGGTTTAAATCTGTGCTGATGTTTCTATCCAGGTAATTGTAGAAATAACTTGACGTAAGCTTGGTATCTTTATTAAGATCTCTGTTATAATTTATTCCGCCCGCATAATTGGTCATGATACCACTTTGTATCCCGCCCGTATTGAGCGATGGCCCGCTATTACTGCCTCCACCACCTGCATTTATTGTAACCGTGCGAGTGCCGCCACCGCCACCCATCATTGCCTGTGCGCCACCCGAAAAGTTCATAAAGTCACCAATTGAAAAACCTTGCTCATTAATATTATTGCCCATGCCTAGAATTGAAATCTGCTTGCCCTTTGCAAACCTGTTTACGCTTCCGCTCGCTTTGAAGCGATCTTCCGTTCCCACACCGGCCATCAGGTTACCAAACGCACCGTTGCGTTTTTCCTCTTTTAATTCCAGGTTGATAGTTTTTTCACGTTGCCCATCTTCAATACCTGTAAACTGAGCATTATCTGATTTGCGATCAAACACCTGCACTTTGTCAATTGCATCGGCCGGAAGATTTCTCGTAGCCAGTTTAGGATCACGCCCAAAAAATTCTCTGCCATCCACCGTTACCCGTTGCACTTGTTCACCCTGTGCGCGCACCGTCCCATCAGTTTCTACTTCCATACCGGGCATCACTTTCAGCAAATCTTCTACCGTGGCGTTGGTTTTTGTTTTGAATGAACCTGCATTAAATTCAATTGTATCTTTTTTTACGGTAACCGGATTTTTCTCTCCCTTTACAATTACTTCATCCAGTTGCTTTGAGGCAGGCGTCATTTTTATTCTGCCTACTTCCATTACCGGCACTGGGGCATCGGTGGGCGTGCTTATCCGCTTCAGAAAACTGGCATAACCTATAAATGTGATTTTTAAAAGGTACTCGCCCTTGCTTACATTCTTAATCTCAAAAAATCCTTTCACATCACTCACACCAAAATTCACCAGTGAAGAATCTTTTGGATTAAGTAACATAATGGTTGCAGACGGCAGCGGACTTGAAAGTGTATCGGTTACCTGACCTTTGATCGAAAACTTTTGAGCAAGTATGGCTGAGCTGGTGATTGCCATCATCACCATGAATAATAAAAATTTCTTCATGCGCGATTAACGATTAGTTTCTTATCATCATCTGGCGGCCGCCCATTTGTTTCATCTGCTCTTCCATAATTTTTCTAAACTCGGCTTGCGTTACCTTTGTTCCACCGGAAGGTGCTTTCAGTTCATTCTTCTTTAATTCTCTTGCCTCAATTGTTTTGGCAATAATTACACGCTCACCATTATTGATATCTACCGCAAGTACTGCACCGGGCAGTGTATTAAATCTTTCAGGGCCGACAAAAGGCCTGATCTTATCTGTATACCACGCTGTAATTTCCTGTGTTCTGATGATGGGTTCACGGTCAGCAATTTTTATCGTATCAGTTTGTGTATAGTAAGCCATGCGACATTCGTAGTTGGCGATAGTTTTTGTTTGAGTGCCAAATTTCCAAGGCGCCATTTTTATTGAATCTTCAATCAAATAAATTTTTCCCATCACATCTTGTTTCGCCAGTGTAACTCTAGAATTCTGGTTTAAGTATATTTCCTGGCCTGGCATTCGAAACGTCATGCGCATTCCTCCACCACTGGCAGTAAAACTCTCTTCTTCGTCTTCAATCACTGGTTTATAAAGTGTTTCCTCGGCATTAAAAAAAAGTTGCTGCTTTAGGGTGCGGAATTCAGGTATCATGGCCTTCATTGATTCGCGCTCGGCAGGAATGTTGCGATGCATATTAATTTTAATCTCGTAATTAATAACGCCTGTGGCCTGACCAAACACCACATTTGCGGCAGTAAGCGACACCAGGATGCCTGCCAATAAAAGTAACTTCTTCATGTTGGGTGAAATTTTCATATTTATTTCTATTGCAAACTTACGCAGATAGATGCCTTGTTGCTGTTAATAGTTCTGAAAGCAATGTTAATTAAGGTTAAAAACTTATTCATAGCCTGAAATACCCCGTACTTTTGCACACGGCATGAAGAAATCAAAACACACATTTACGCTCATACTAATGGTAAGCAGCATTATCCTGCTGCTTGCCCTTCAGGGCTTTTGGTTAAAAAGTTCTTACGAGCGGGCTTACTTTGATTTGCGCAGAGAAGCCAGCAGTGACCGCGTTAGAACGACTTCCGTTTCATCCTTGCGCCCCAGCAGACCAGCC
>JALOMN010000299.1 GCA_025455445.1 Cyclobacteriaceae bacterium | reverse complement strand
TGCTATTCTTTTCATATTTTCTTTCTCCATATCCACTGCACAGGATACATTAAATCTGGCGCGCGCTATTCAGATAGGACTGCAAAATAATTTTGATGTGCAGATAGGTAAGTTGAATATAGAAATTGCTAAGAATAATAATAACTGGGGCCAGGCAGGCATGCTACCAACCATCAACCTGATTGCCAACCAGCCTAACAGTATTGTGCAACGGAAGCCTGCCAACCCATTTGCTGTGCCCGGCCAGAATATTTCAGATAACCTCAACGGAACATTGGATGTCCAGTTTACGCTGTTTGATGGTTTCTTTGTTCGTATTACCAAGGCTCGTCTTGAAAAGTTAGAGGAGTTAAGTGATGGCAATGCGCGCTTTTTAATGGAGAATACGGTGCAAGGTATTATACTCGGTTACTACAGTGTGTTGCTGCAACGGGAACAGCTGAAAGTGCTTGTCAAGAATAAAGAGTTTTCTAAAGAGCGATATGATTATGTAAAGTTGCGCAAAGAGTTGGGGGGCGCAATTACCTTTGATGTGTTGCAAGAGCAGAACAATTATCTGACGGACTCCGCCACGGTGTTGCAACAAGAGATTCTTCTTAAGAATGCGGTGCGAAACCTTAATTTATTGATCAATGAAAACATCAATAAGACGTATGTTTTTTCAGATCAGATTCCGGTAGTAATTGAAGAATATCGTTATGAAGATTTGCGCGACAAAATGATGAGTTCAAATACTAACCTGCGCAATCAATATGTCAGTCAGGAATTATTTCGCAATGCTACCCGTGCAGCGGAGTCAAACTATTCGCCCACAATAACATTGAATATGGGAGCCAACGGAAGTTTGGATAGGCTTACAGCAAACTTTCGCTCACCTACCGGAAACATACTTGAAAATACTGTCGGATATGTAAATCGCGATCAAAATTTACCGGTATACAACAATGTGAATGAAACGGCATTTACCCGACAAACATTAACAGGAAATAGTTACGGTGCTTTTGCCAATTTTGGTTTGCGTTTTACTTTATTTAATGGTGGGCAAATAAAAAGAGCGGTTGAAAATGCACGCATTCAGGAGCGCATAGCTGAAATCAGTACGGACCAACTTAAATTATCGCTGGAGAACGATTTGCTTGCAAACTATGACTTATATAATCTTCGCAAGCAACTGGTACAAATTTCACAAGTTCGTTTGCAAGCTGCGGAATTGAATCTGGAATTAGGAAATGAGCGATATAAAAACGGAGCACTCAGTGCCATCGACCTGCGTATTGTACAGGACAATTATCAACGCGCTGCGCTTGAGAATTATCTCGCTATTTTTGCAAGCATTTCAAGCAGGGTTGACTTAGTGCGTCTTACCGGTGGATTGTTAGATAATCGATAATCAAACACTACTTAATCATCCATTCACAAAGCGTCTTTTCTTTTCTGGTTTTAAGCTGGTGAGATCAGCGATTTTTATTGGCATGCCGGTTTCACAGCTGTTACGTGCAGCAATACCTACCAAAATAGAAAGCGCACCATCGCGCACACTGGCCGCCTGGTGAAGCGGATCGGATGAATTAACGCCAAACACACTATCTTTTAATAATCGGTCACCACCTCCATGCCCACTCTGGCCATGCGGCACGCGAATAAATTCACGCGTGCCAAAATTGTGTGTGATCATAATCTCATCGTAGTTCTTTTCTTCAATGGGATTACTCTCTTCAATCCAGACATCCATGCGGCCTTTGGTTCCATTAAAGGCAATACGATAACCTTCATAAGGCGAATAAGCAGTGAGCGAATAACTCACCTGCACCCCATTTTCATATTTAATAGTGGCCGCCATTTTATCATAGATGTTGATGTCTTCTTTAAACACACAGCCATCTCGCAAATAGCCATCGTGTGTCTCGTTGTTCAAATAAAGTTCAGTGAGTGTTCGGTTTTTTGTGATGTCCCAATAAAACGAACAGTTGCTTTTATGCGGACAGGGTCTGCAATTCGTATGTCTGAATGAATTATTCTTTCCATAGAAATCCAGTGAGGCGGTTGCATACACTTCGGATGGATCGGATTCAATCCACCAGTTCAGTAAATCAAAATGATGCGTGGCTTTGTGCACCCAAAGCGACCCGCTCTTTTCTTTCAAGCGGTGCCAGCGCCTGAAATAATCAGCACCATGATGTACATCCAGATACCAATGAAAATCAATGGAAGTAAGTTCACCAATTGTTCCACTGCGTAGTAGTTCATAAATTTTTGCACGGTGTGGAGAGTAGCGATAGTTGAAAGTAACAATTACTTTTTTACCGGTGCGCTTTTCGGCTTGCAGAATGGCTTCACACTTTTGCTCATCTGTGGTGAGTGGTTTTTCGGTGATGATGTCTGCGCCCAGTTCCATGCCGCGAATAATAAATTCATGATGTGTAGCATCTACGGTAGTAACTATTAACGTATCCGGTTTCACATCTTTCATCAGCTTTTCAAAATCGGTAAAGGTTGGACAAGTAAAGCCGGTCGCAGATTTAAAATACGCAACTCGACCAGGATTGATATCGCAAAGGCCTACAAATTCTACTAATTCCGGATAGGTGCGTGCCACTTCTTTTGACCACATATCTAACGCACGTATACCGGTGCCTACAATCGCAATGCGTTTCTTTTTTGGCGCTCCGCTTATGGCATCCAAAGGGGACATGAGAACGGATGCAGTGGCAGCGCACCCCATAGTGGAAATGAAATCTCTGCGGGTGAATCGATTGTTATTCATGGTGATGATGAGTTTATCAAATCAGTGTCATAATTTAGTAAAATAGAAGATGAAATCATGAAGCAATTACAGGACTTACTTCTGCTCGGCAACCCTACACTGTATGAAGTTTCGGCACCGGTGTTGAAAACTGAACTCCCTCTTGTGAACGAGTGGGTAGCTGACTTACACAATGTGATGGAAGAAATTCGCGCGAAGTACAATTTTGGCCGGGCCATTGCCGCACCGCAGCTCGGCATTATGAAGCGTGTGATTTACATGAACATCGATAAACCAGTGGTATTCATCAATCCGGAATTCACCTACCTAAGTGATGAGAAATTTGAAGTGTGGGACGATTGCATGTGCTTTCCAAATCTACTTGTGAAAGTGATGCGCCATAAAGAATTATCTATTAGTTATCATGATGAACACTGGCAACTGCAAGAGTGGCGAATGAAAGATGATTTATCGGAGTTGCTGCAACATGAATACGATCACCTTGATGGTATTTTGTGTACCATGCGCGCGATAGATGAAAAGTCGTTTAAATGGAGACTTTAGATTTATTGCAACTCCAGATCTACTTGCGCAGGATTTGTTTCCGGTTTCATTACCCAGAAATTATTAAATCCCTCACCCACCTGAATATTCAATAACCCATTGGCCAGCATTTCAAGAATGGCAAGGAAATTAAAAATCAGTGAAATTCGGGTAGGGGCTTTTTCAAATAATTCTGTAAACGCTACGCGTGGTTTGCGCGTAATTTCATTCAGAATATATTCTTTCTGACCCTCTACAGTATAGGGATATTGAATTACCTGGTGCACAGGTTTATTTTTTTCTTCTTCAGCACGCTTCAGCACTTTTTCAAAAACAGTAAG
>JALOMN010000298.1 GCA_025455445.1 Cyclobacteriaceae bacterium | reverse complement strand
TTTGCAAGTAAGATTTGCAAGCATACAAAATCAAACACCATCATTTTAGCTGTGAATGGGCAATTACTTGCCAGTGGAGTAGGGCAAACCAGTCGTGTGGATGCACTCAGGCAGGCAATTGAAAAGGCGGGCACTTTTGGTTTTAATCTGAATGGAGCGGTGATGGCATCCGATGCGTTCTTCCCTTTTCCTGATTGTGTAGAGATTGCACATCAGCATGGCATCAGTTCGGTGATACAGCCTGGAGGTTCAATCAAAGATCAGGACTCCATTGACTATTGTGATCGCCACAACATGGCCATGGTCTTTACGGGCATTCGTCACTTTAAGCACTAAAATTTTCGTGTAAGTTTTTCGATGTATTAGTCTTAAAATTCCACCGAATATTTCTGTAATTTCGTGCTTTATTAACTTTATACCTGGGGTTCAACAAATGGGATTTTTTGATTTTTTCACCAGCGACATTGCGATCGATCTGGGCACAGCCAACACACTGATTATTCATAAGGATAAAGTGGTCGTAGACGAACCTTCTATCATTGCGCTGGATCGCACCACCGGCAAGGTGCTTGCCATTGGTCGCGAAGCCATGCAGATGCATGAGAAGACGCATGACAATATTAAAACAATACGACCCTTGAAGGAGGGTGTGATCGCTGACTTTCATGCTGCGGAAATGATGATTCGCGGTATGATAAAGATGATCGATACAGGACGCAGAATATTTCCACCATCCTTACGCATGGTAATTTGCATACCTTCGGCCATCACAGAAGTGGAAAAGCGAGCTGTGCGCGATTCAGCAGAACATGCCAATGCAAAAGAAGTGTATATGATCCATGAACCGATCGCAGCTGCGATCGGAATCGGAATTGATATTGAGCGCCCGGTGGGTAACATGATTGTTGACATTGGCGGAGGTACTACTGACATTGCAGTTATTGCGCTTTCGGGTATCGTCTGTGATCAATCCATTCGTATTGCAGGAGATACGTTCAACCGTGATATTCTTGATTACATGCGCAGACAACACAACCTGTTGATTGGCGAGCGATCAGCGGAGCGTGTAAAAATTGAAGTAGGATCTGCCTTAACCGAGTTGGATGACGGTCCGGAGGATTATGAAATCCGTGGTCGTGATTTGATGACGGGCATACCTAAAACGATTAAGATCTCCTATTCGGAAGTTGCCTTTGCACTTGACAAATCGATATCAAAGCTGGAAGAAGCAGTGTTGAAAGCACTGGAGCTTTCTCCGCCAGAACTTTCTGCGGATATCTATGAGCAAGGTATTTACCTGACAGGTGGAGGTGCCATGCTTCGTGGTCTGGACAAACGACTTTCATTAAAAACAAAATTGCCGATACATGTGGCGGATGATCCGCTCAGAGCAGTGGTGCGCGGAACAGGTGTGGCGTTAAAAAATCTGGAGAGTTACAGAAAGGTATTGATGACATAGTGAATGGAGCGGCTCTTTAGGTTTATTTTTGAGTATCGGGCCTTTTTCACTTTTTTATTTCTTGAAATTTTGTGTGCCTGGATGATTATTGAAAACAATCAATATCAAAGCACTACGTATTTTAATTCATCCAATAAAGTAGCAGCAAGCATCCTTAATTTTTCGCAAGGTGTAAGCGAATACGTTTCATTGCGCACAATTAACCGCGAACTTTCAGCAGAAAATGCCTTGCTCAGAACCGAGTTAGAAAGAAAAGCCGCGACCCCGCCCATCACAGCGGGTGAATCAATCGATTCATCGGCCGTTTCCCGATATGAATATGTAAGTGCCAAAGTAGTTTCTAACTCTACTGAGTTTTATAAAAATTATATTACAATAGATAAAGGAAGATTAGATGGCATAATGCCCGGCATGGCAGCCATTGGCACCGAAGGAGCTGTTGGAAAAGTAAAATCAGTTTCGGATCATTTTGCTGTATTGATTTCATTGCTAAATACAAGCGACATGGTGTCAAGTATGATTACACGCACGGGTCATTTTGGAACAGCACAATGGGATGGAAGAAATCCAAGACTAATAAATTTGCGATATATTCCGCGTCATGCTTTGCCCGTAGTAGGCGATACGGTTGTAACTTCAGGATATAATGCGGTATTTCCGCAGGGTGTGAGAGTGGGAGTAATTAAAAGATGCACATTGTCAGAAGAAGCAATCTTCTGGGATATTGAATTAGAACTGGCTGAAGATTTCGGCAAGTTGTCATTTTTAGAAATCATCAAAAGTAATTTAAAGCACGAACAAGATTCTATTCAAAACATCACCATAGGGAATAACCGATAATGCGCACCGGATTACTATATTTTATTTTATTTTTTGTGTACGTATTAGTGCAGGTGTTGTTGCTAAAAAATATTGTCCTTTTTAATGTTGCCTTTTGCTTCCTGTATATTGCTTTCATTCTTCTGTTACCGGTAGAAATCAGTGCGGTAATGATGATGTTAATCGGATTTACCATCGGGTTCACAATCGATATATTTTATAGCAGTATGGGGTTACACGCTTTTGCATCAGTAATCACGGCCTTCCTCAGAAATTATTGGCTTAAACTGATAACACCGCAAGGTGGCTACGATGTAGGTGCAACTCCTACACTTTCCGAATATGGTGCAGGCTGGTTTTTAGTATATTTTATTCCACTCGTATTTATTCATCTTACAGTCTTATTTTTTATTGAAGCTTCCGGCTTTTCAATGGCTGGATATACGTTGTTGAAAATAATCAGCAGCGTAATGTTTACCGCATTGATTATTTTTCTTTTACAATCGATGATCCCGAAAAGAAGATAGTGATGAACGATTTCAGAAAAGAGATATTGCAGGTAGTAATTGTGTTGGTGGGTGTGATCTTCCTGATTAAGCTTTTTTCTATACAGGTTTTTAATAAACGCTATGCCGAAATGGCGGAAGGAAATGTAATCCTGCGCCAGGTGGAATATCCGTTCCGAGGCTTGATTTACGATCGCAATCATAAACTGATTGTGTATAATACTCCGGAATATGATATTGAAGTAGTTAATAAGGAGATAAAAAATTTTGACTCTCTACGCTTTTGCGAAGTATTTGACATGTCCATTCAACAACTCAGGCAAAAGTTTAAAGAAATGAGGGCAAGAAAAGAATACTCACCTTTTAAGCCTACACTTTTTATCGATCAGCTTTCCAATGAAGACTTTGCCCGTGTGCAGGACTTCATGGATGAATTTCCGGGATTTTATATTCAGGCCCGCACTACACGTGCCTACGTATCACCTACCATGGCTAATGCGCTTGGGTATGTGAGTGAGATTAATAAAGATCAGCTGGATAAGGATAAATCTGAATTTTACCGACAAGGCGATTATATAGGCCAGAGTGGTATCGAATCATTTTATGAGCAACAACTGCGTGGCAAACGAGGTGTGCGTTTTAAGTTGAGAAATGTGAAGGGCATTGAAAAGGGTTCCTTTAAAAACGGAGAGTATGATACACTTTCTGTTCCGGGTCAGGATTTAGTAACCGGAATTGATATTGAAGTGCAACGCTATGGTGAATACCTCATGCAAGGAAAGTCTGGTAGTATTGTCGCGATTGAACCATCAACAGGTGAAATATTAACATTGGTATCAGGCCCAAGCTAT